>NZ_JBVHLF010000118.1:10436-16787 GCF_055559155.1 Kitasatospora sp. NPDC024654 | reverse complement strand
GCCCTCACCATGCCCACAGAGCAGAAACACCGGCCCGGCCAAGCAAAAACGGCCCGCCAGCCAAGCTGACGAGCCGTCATGCAAGATCGAGGTTAACGCAACGGTGTTGGCCGCAAGATCACGATGCGATCATCGCGGCACCGCAAGTAGAAATGCCAGGTCTTCAACCCACAACTCTTGACTATTGCTCTTCATGACTGGTGTTTGACGTCCCACAAGCTTCGTGTGACAAATCCCGATTCGTTTATCTGGAATCCGTATCTCGCCACCCATTGGTAGTCTTCGGCAGCCGTAGGTAGACGATACCTGTCAGCCTTGCGTGCGAGGGTTCCGACCACACCCGAGCCCTTGTCGCCGAAGGTCCACCAGACGGTGACGTAGCGAGGATCTCTGGTGTGTTGTGCGATGGCATTGTTCTCACGAATACGAGCTTGATAGACCACGTAATCGGACGGGTGTGGCCAGGGGTCGGGGGCGCTGTTGCGGTCCTGCCATGAGTACGCTTTGGGTGACTGCAGAGTATCCAGGAGCATTCGGTCTTTGCGGGCGAATTCCGCGCTTGCCCTGATCTGGAGTTGGTCGTATGGCGTATCGATTGGAAGCTCGAGCAGTCTGCTGGTTACATATGTCGTGTTCGGCGGGATCCATGTCCCGAAGTCAGGTATCCAACGGCCTGCTTCCACTAGTTGGGGTGACTGGTGGACCTCCCGACGGGATGCCTGGTACCCGTCCTCCACATCACTTTGCCATTCCTCTGTGAGTCGGTCCGTCTGGCTCAACGGGACTACGCTGCCCAGGACATGGAACTCCGTGCCGAGCACATAGAGGCTCACGTCGCTCCGCGTACTGAGTTTGATCGTGACCGGCACGGCAAAGGATTTCCCGTCTGCGTTCAGGACAGGCTTTCCTAGGTCCACGTCGATGATGGGGTTGGGCTCACGTTGGTAGGGCTCATAGAACTGCGTGTATCCGAAGTTGGCGACGGCGATGGCAGTGGAGATGGCCACCGCCGCCGCGATCCGCTTGGGGGCCGGGATCGCTACCGACGTCCGGTAAATGGTGACGGCGGCCGCTATGGAGCCTGCCGTGAGCACCGACCACAGGACGCGGTAGGCGCTGGAGTCACCGTCCTGCACCGTGGTGAGGAGAAGCAGGCCGTTGGCCACAGCTGCCGTGATAGTGCTCAGGAGTGCCACCAGACCGGAGTACTGGTATCTGCGCGCGAACCAGTGGTCCACCACCGTGATCGCGCCGAGCAGCATGGCGGCCGAGGCTAGGGCCATGAGTACGCCGGTGATGCGACCGGCGTAAGTCAGGGCTCCGCTGATGTCCTCGATGCCGAAGCGACCGAGGAAGAAGGCCGTCACCAGGAGAACCAGGAGAATCGCCAGCAGGGTGACCGGTGGGCGCTTCGTGCGCTGTGGTGTCCGTAAGAGCCGTGGGCGTGCGCCCTCCCTGCGCGGGACGGGCGCTGACCCACGCCGCAGGATTCGCAGCTGCCGCGGACGCGAGCCGGAGGGGGGATGCTTTGCCACGGTGTCAGCTCCCCGGCAGTCTCCGGATTCCCGACCGCTGGAATCCGAGGAGTCCCCGCGGCGTACCAAGACCGGTAGGGCCGTTGTACCCCGGGCCTGCCATGCACAAGTAGGTACCGCACGAGCCGGTGGCACCGCGGGTGACATTGTGGAATGCCCACGGGTGGGCATAGGGGTAGGAGTTGGGGTAGTCGTCACGTCCTGGCCGGGATGCCATCGCGTACATGGCCGCGATCAGCGGGGCTGCCAGACTGGTCCCAGCCTGGACACCCCACCCGGATCCATGGTCAGAGACGGTCGTGTAGAACGCCAGACCGGTCCTCGGGTCGGCGACGGCGGAGACGTCGGCGACGGTACGCCGCGGGCACAGAGGATCATGTTGGAAGGACGGCTTCGGCTCGAAAACGGAGCAGCCGGAGCCGGAACCCTTCCAAGCCGTCTCGGCCCACCCCTGGGGAGTTCGGGTCAAGGAAGTTCCACCGACCGCCGTGACGTACGGCGATGCTGCAGGCCATATCATGCCGAAGCTCCTGTCCCCGCTGGAGAAGACGAAGGCGACTCCCGGATGGTCACGGAAGACGCTGTCGTACTGCAGATCCTCCGGCTTCTCAAGCATGCCCCAGCTGTTGCTGACGACCGTGGCCCCCTGCCGGACGGCCTGGTCAACGCCTGCGATCATGTTCCCCCTGCCGCGCAGGGGGTTGGACCCTTCGTCGGAATCGGTCTCCACGACCAGGATTCGACAGGTGGGACAGGTCGCGCTCACCGCCTCGACATCCATCGCCTCCTCCGACGCCCAACCCTGCACGGTGGGCGGGTACATGACGCCACCACGCTGGTCGATCACACGGAGGCAGCCATCGGCCGGTGCGCAGGGAGGCAGGTGGAAGTGTGAGCGGTAAACCGCAAGGTCGGCCGCCAGGTGGGGGTGGTGGTAGGCGACGACCACCGCCACTGTCCGGCCGGTACGGTACGCAGTGAGGCCGTAAGCGCTGCGGATGTCCGAGGGAGTCAGGCCGGGTACCCAGCGCGGCTGGGCTGCCTCGATCACCGGAAGATCGGTACGTACGAAGGCTTGGCAGGCTACCCGGCTTTGGTCGGGCGGCAGCGGGCAGACCCGCCTGTAGGTCGGCTGTCCTCCGGCAGTAGCTGCGGCGCTGGTGTGCCAGGAGCGGTCAGCTGTCGGGGTCCGCACATTTCCTGTCGCGGCGAGCGTGCTCATCATGCTGACGAACAGAACCCCGGCAATAAGTGGCGGGCGGAGACGAGAAGGGCCCATGACGACCTCTTTCACGCGGGGGAAGGACACTGGGCCCGTGATGGGGCGCTCCTCCTCCAGGCCAGGAGGTGTGGGCACTGTGTCGCACAACTCACCATGTGACGCCACCGTTCGAGCGACCACCTGGGCGCCACCAAATGGCTGAACTCCCTCAAACACCTGGAAGACCGCCGTCGGCTGCACGACCAGCGACCAACCTCCGCCTGCGCGGAGCGCACAGCCCACTGAGGGGCGCTGTCACGTTGGCGGGAGTGTGTCGTCTGATGGTGTGTCAGCATGCTGGGGCCCGGTGCCGGCCTGGGGTCAGGCTGCGGCCGGCGAGCCGATGTCGAGTCCGCCCAGATGCGATGGCGCGCGATCACTGGAGCCCACCTCGTTGCTCTTGTCCGCTCCGGTGCCAGGTTCAAGAATGGCGTCTTGATCGAGCGCGGGGAACCGACAGCAGCCTGATCACACGTCACCCGATGTTCGGCCCTTCGAAGCGTCGGAAGTCCGGGACCGCCAGATACAGCGCCACCATCACTACCACCACCAGCAGGCCCCCGCCCGTGACTGCCCACATGGGACCAACCAAGGAGGCCGCCGCGCCGTGGGCCAGGCCCGCGAGGCGGGGACCACCGGCGGCAATGACCGTGTCGGCGCCCTGGAGGCGACCCCGCAGCTCGTCGGTGACGACGCTTTGGAGCGCGGACTTGCGGAACGCGCTCAGCACAGTGAGCGCGGCGCCCGCCACGACGAGCAGGCCCGAAGCCGCTGCCAGGGACCGGACCAGGCCGAACCCAGCGATCGCCCCGCCCCAGCAGCAGACCCCGCCGCAGATCGCGGCGCCATAGCGACGATCCCGGGTGAAGGTCCCGGACAGCAGCCCAGCCAGCACGCTGCCGACCGGGATCGCCGCATACAGCACGCCCACGACGTCGGCACCGCGCAGCCCCGCGGCGAGCTGCGGATACACCGCGTAGGGCAGGCCGAGGAAGAGCGCTGAGAAGTCGGCGGCGTAGGTAACGATCAGGACCTTGTCCATGGTGAGCAGCCGGATCCCAGCCAACACGCCGCTCCTGCGGCGTCCGCCGGAGCCTACAGGCGGCAGAGGCGGGAGCCGCCACACGGCCAGGAGCGTCGCTGTGAGCGCCACGGCATCGATCAAGTAGAGCGTGGAGCTCCCGACAGCAGGCAGAAGCGCGCCGGCCAGCAGCGGGCCCGCGATTCCCGCGGACCAGGAAGCCGTCGACTGCAGCGTGTTCGCCGCCGGCAGGGCCGCAGCTGGTACCAGGCGCGGGACGACCGCACCGCCTGCGGCGGCGTTCGCGCCGAAGCAGGCCTGTTGCAGCCCCACCAGAACGAGCAGTAGCACCACCGAACGCAGGTGGGCCGCGGCTTGGCCCCACAGCAGCAGCGAGGCCACCCCGATCCCGGAATTAGTGCACAACAGCACCAGACGCCGGTCGGCAGCGTCCGCCGCAGCTCCGCCCCACAGCGATCCGAGGACCATCGGAACGAAGCTGACAAGGCCCGCGAGTCCCACGTCAGCGGACGAACCGGTCAGGCCGTAGATCTGCAACGGCACGGCCACCGCCGTCAACTGGGCACCGCACGTCGTAATCGCCCCCGCCAGCCACAGCCTGCCGAAGTCCTGATGCCGCAGCGGCTCGATATCCATGAAGATCCCCATGCCCAAACGCTGGAGCTTGCCCCTGGGTCAAGGTCAAGGCAGCACAGGGCCGGTCCACGAGATCCCTCCCGAGCCCGCTGAGTACCCGGCATGTATCAGCAAGTCCCGGTCCACAAGTCTTGACAGTTACTCAGGTTGGGGACGCGGCTGGCGGGTGGCTTGCCTGCGAGTGCGGAGGGGGGCGCGGCGCGAGGCGCAGCCCCGCATAGGCTCTGATCACGTCGTTGGACAGCGTTTTGACAGCAGTTCGGGAGGCAGCCGCCGGGTCGAATGTTCACGAGAACGGGCAGCACCGGGGAGTGCTGATCGGGTCAATCCAGGTCGGCGGATGCCAGGGCCACCGCGAGCACCAGGTACGGGACGGCTTCCAGGCACTGCTCGGCCTTCATGCTCGGGTCGGACGCCGTGCCGGCGTCGGCGAGCGCCAGCAGCCCGGCGCCGATGGCGGCGCCGACCGCCGCGTCCAGGACCTCGGCCGCAGTGAACTCCCCGCCAGCCGCCAGTTCGCGCACCAGGGCAGCGGCCCGTTCCGGGTCGGCGCGCCACAGTTCGGCGACCTGGTCACCGGCGCCCGCCAGGTCGATAGCCGCGCTCTGCTGCGCGTTCGGCAGCGGAACGGGCCAGGACAGTCCGGGCTCCTCCACGATCTCCTCGGCCTGCGCCAGTGCCACCCGCGCGGCGCTCGTCCGCTGGGCCTGCTCCTGCTCCCGTGCGACGGCGGCCGGCCACCGGGCGTCGTCCTCGGCTCGGGCCGCGTCCAGCAGCGGGGCCGCGGTGTGGCTGAGGTAGACGACCTGCAGGGGGTCCACCACGACCGCCTCCTGCCCGGGTGGGGCGTCGGCGACGGGCTGGTACAGGGCCTGCGCCGCCGTGGCGCAGGCCCCGACCGTGGTGGTCAGGGCTGCGATCAGCCGGGCGTGGCGGCGTCGGCGTGCGGGCAGGTCCAGGCTGGCAGGAGTCGCAGTCACCTGTGCACTATGCCGCGCCGTATCCGCCGGTGCCTCCCGTTCTCGTGAACATCGCCCCGGTCGATCAGCAGGTGCCTCCCAAAGTCATGACGAACTGACTTCACAGCTCATGAACAAGGCCACCCGCATTGGATGCCGAGCTGTGGCAGGTCGGCGACGGTTGGAGTCGCTCCCTCGGCCGGTCGTTTTACGTGTGCCGGTCCGGTCCGTCACACGGGAGAAGCGGTGTGACCGTCCTCTGCTGGGCCAGAGCAAGCACCGAGGCGATCACCGTGTCGCGGTCGCCGACGGTTGGGGGGAGCCGGCACCCGCGGCCGGGGTGCTCACGAGCACCCCGAGTGGGCAGAAGTCGTCGGGGTCCAGCTCTATGCAGACCGCGGGAGCGCTGGTTGTGAGTTTCACGAGGTCGACGATGGGGTCCGGGAGCAGCTGGGGATCCAGGCCGGGGAAGGAGAGGACGGCTGTGCCCGTCTGGACGTTCCAGGTGCCGTGGAAGTCTCCGGCCGGTTCCGAGCCGGCCGGCCACTGTCGAGCGGTGAACTGTCCGTTGCTGGTGAAGGTGATCTCAGTGCCGTGGCTTGAGGACCATGTTCCGACGAAGTCCCTTGGGGTCCCGGGGACTGTCTGCCCCTCCGAGCCGAAGCAGATGTAGCAGGCCAAAGCGCCTGCGGCCAGGAGAACCAACGCGAGGCTCCAGGCGAGCAGCCGGGCCTTCGAGTGGAATGCCCCCCGTGCATTCATGCGCGTTTGCATCCCGCGAGACTACGCGCCTCCGCCTGGTGGGGGGGGGGGGGGGGGGGGGGGGGAAACACAATTTCCTGCCTTGGTTTTCTTCTTTTTTTGGTGGGGGTGGGCCTCCTCTCCTTTGTGGATCTCACTCTTGGGGGCTTGTCCGTC
>NZ_JBVHLF010000118.1:0-10426 GCF_055559155.1 Kitasatospora sp. NPDC024654 | reverse complement strand
TCCGCCCACTCCCGGCGGTACGCCACAAGCGACAGGCTCCCGGCGCTCGCTGCCGGGGGGGGGGGGGGGGGGCGCCCCCCCCCCCCCCCCCCCCCCCCCCCCCCTCCCCCCCCCCCCCCCCCCCCCCCCCCCACACCCGTGTTCACTTCGCGGCTTCCTTGAGCTTGGAGCCGGCGCTGACCTTCGCGCTGTAGCCGGCCTCGATCTGAATCGGCTCGCCGGTCTGGGGGTTGCGGGCCGTGCGGGCCGCGCGGTGGGTGCGCTCGATCGTCAGGAAGCCGGGGATCGTCAGCTTCTCGTCACCCTTGAAGACGGTCTCGGCGGCGATCTCGGCGAATGCCGTCAGGACGGCGTCAGCGTCCTTCCTGGCCACCTGGGCACGGTCGGCCAGAGCGGTCAGCAGCTCACTGCGGTTCATGGTGCGCACTTTCGATCAGTGGACGGGTCCACCGCATGCTCCCAGACAAGCCCGCCCGCAGGTGCGCCGGACGAGATGACGCGCCGTAACCGCGGGCGCAAGGGCTGGAGGTCAGCCGCGCGGCACCTTCGGGTGCTCAGCCGCGGCGGCGGACACCGTCCGGTCCCTGAGCCGCCGAGCCGGGATGCCGCCGGCCGGTAGGACCGGCGGCAGGCGTGAAGGGTCAGCGGATCGCGTTGACGTAGATCTTCGCGCTGGAATGCAGGTCAAATGCGGCCCCGTATCGGACCGCGGGCGGCTCGTTCCGCTCCGAGTACGGGCTGACAGCCGAGAATTCACCCGGATCGGCCTTCAGGACCGCGGCAACGAGCGCCTGCTCCACCGTCGCGGGGTCGCCGGTCACGGCCGGCGCCTCACGCACGGGCATGCGCTCACCGAGGACCGGCTCGCGCTCGGGCTTCGAGTAGTCATCGCCTGGGGAGACCGAGACGATCTGCCAGCGGGAGGTCTTTCCGCCGGCCTCGACGACGATGCCGTACGGGTGGGCGGTGTGGCCGGTGTCGGACAGCGTTTTCACGCTGCCACCCGGGATTGTTGCTGCGGCATCGAGGAGGAGCTGCTGAAATCGGTCAGGGCGCATGGGGGCGTGTGTCCTTCGAACAGGTGGTCGCCGTGTGGGGACGGCAGTATGGCTGCGGCCGGTTCCCGGGCGATCCGTACTGTTCGGCGACGGCCGTCCCGGGGCCGGCAGAAGAGCCGCAGTGTCACCGGTTTCGGTGATCGTTGGGCTGGAGTCGCGGTCCGAAGCGAGGCGCGCGGGCGCCGGAGAGCCGGATCAGGCAGCAGACCCGGTGACGTTGCCCGGCGTACGGGGCCAGCAGCTGCAGCATCTGCTCGTCGGTGCTGCGGGGCCGGCCGGTGAGGGCGTAGCCGACGTGGTTGGCGAGGTGGAAGTCGCCGACGGAGACGGCGTCGGCGTCGCTGTTGGCTCTTTGGAGGGTCTCGGCTGCGGTCCAGATCCCGATTCCGGGCACGGAGGTCAGCCGGGCGAAGGCGGCGTCGCTGTTCATGGCGGCGGCTTCTTCGAGGCGCGGGGCGAGTCGTACGGCGCGCAGGACTGTGCTGGAGCGTTTGGGGTCGACGCCGGCCTTGTGCCATTCCCAGCTTGGGATTGCCGCCCACTGTGCTGCGGAGGGCGTCACCTGCAGCGCGGGGTGTGGTCCGGGGGCCGGTGTACCGAAGCGGCGCAGGAGGTATCTCCAGCCGCGGTAGGCCTCGGTGACCGTGACCTTCTGTTCGAGGACCGCGGGGATCAGGGAGTCCATGACGAGGCCGGTTGCGCCGAGGCGCAGGCCGGGGTTGCGGCGCTGGACTTCGCGTAGGGGGCCTGGCGGCAGGACGAGTTGGTCGGGGTCGTCGTTGGCGCCGAGGAGGGTGGGCAGCCGCTCCAGGAGCCAGTCAGTGGCCGGTCCCCAGGCTGTCGCGGTGATCTCGGCGGTCGCGGGGTGGGGGGTGATGTGGATGGTGCCGGTGCCGGCTGGGGTGCGGAATGTTCGCCACAGTCCGCCCGCCTCCCATGAGGCGGTCGGGTCGCCGGCGCCTCGGGCGAGGGGGCCGAGGACCTGGCGGAGGTCGAGGGGGAAGGCGGGCCGCCAGATGCGCCGGGCGCCGTCCATGTCTCTCCACTACCGGGTCGGTCTTATGGCCGCGCCTGTGCGCGGGCGATGCCGAACACTACGCGACCGCAGGGGGCGATCGGAAACCGTCCTGGGCGCGGCGACGCAGTGTGTTCGATTCGTTCATGCAGGTGAGAGGCAATCTCCGTTCGAATCTAGGTTCGCTCAAACGTTCGAAAGGCTCTATCGTGAGCGCTAGGAGGTGGGGGCCGACAGCAGCGACACGAGGGGGGACGGGCGCAAGGGAGGTGGCAAGGCGTGTTCGCGCATCTGCACGTCGCCTCCGGCTTCAGCGAGCGCTACGGCGCCAGCCGGCCGGTCGACCTGGTCCGCCGGGCCGGCGAGCGCGGCATCCACGCCCTCGCGCTGACCGACCGGGACACCGTCACCGGCACCTCGCGCTTCCTGCGCGCGTGCCGCCAGGTGGGGGTGCGGCCGATCCTGGGCGTGGACCTGGCGGTCGAACCCGTCGCGCCCGAGCCCGCCGGGCCGGCCGCTCGGACCCCGGCGCGCGGCGGAGCCCACGTCATCGAGCACCCGCTGCGCATCACCCTGCTCGCGCGGAGCGCGGCCGGCTGGGCGCGGCTGTGCCGCCTGGTGTCGGCCGCACACACCGCCGAGGGCCGGCCCGTGCTGACCTGGGGGCAGCTGCGTGAGCACGGGGGCGAGGAACTACTGGTGCTGCTCGGGCCGGTGAGCGAGCCGGCGCGGGCGCTGGGCCGGGGCCGGATGGACGTGGCCGAGCAGCTGCTGCGGCCGTGGCTGGAGGTGTTCGGGCCGGCGATCCGGTTGGAGGTGGTCGGGCACTGCCTGCCGGGTGAGGGGCCCGGGTCGCTGCGGCTGGCCGCCCGTACCCTCGCCTTCGGTGATCGGGTCCGGGTGCCGGTGGTGCTGACAGGTGCGGTGCGCTACGCGGACGCCGAGCAGCACCGGGTGGCGGACGTGCTGGACGCGGCCCGGCTGCTGCGCCCGATCGACCGGCGCGTCCTGGACAGTGGGGAGCGCTGGCTCAAGGACGGCGATCTGATGCGGCAGGCGGCGATGCGGATCGCGGCCGCCCGCGGGCACGGCGAGGGCCGCGCGGTACAGCTGATCGCCGACACCGTCGCGGCCGCTGAGGCCTGCACGCTGCAGCCACACCGCGACCTGGGCCTGGGCCGGCCGCACCTTCCCGAACCGGACCTGGTCGGCGCAGGGAGCGGCCCGGGCGATGGCGCCCGGGCACTGCGGGAGCGGTGCGAGGCCGGGCTGGTGCGCCGCGGCCTGGACCGTGACCCCAAGGCCCGGGCCTGCCTGGAGCAGGAGCTCGCCGTCATCGCCCAGCTGAAGTACGACACCTACTTCCTGGTAGTCGATCAGGTGGTACGTGACGTCCGGGAGATGGGGGTGCGGGTCGCCGCCCGCGGCTCCGGGGCCGGCTCGATGGTCAACCACGTGCTCGGGATCGCGACCGCCAACCCGCTGGAGCACCACCTGCTCTTCGAGCGCTTCCTGACGGTGCGCCGCACCGACATGCCCGACATCGACCTCGACGTGGAGGCGCACCGGCGCCTGGACATCTACCGGCGGGTGATCGAGCGCTTCGGCACCACGAGGGTCGCGATCACCAGCATGCCCGAGACCTACCGTGCCCGCCAGGCCCTGCGCGCAACGGGGCTTGCGCTCGGCATCGCGCCGGGCGAGGTCGACGAGATCGCCAAGTCCTTCCCGCACATCGCCGCGGCCGGGATCCGCCAGGGGCTGCGCGAGCTGCCGGAGCTGCGGCCGCTTGCCGCCCGCGCCCACCGGTACGGGCCGTTGTGGGAGCTGGCCGAGGCCCTGGACGGGCTGGTGAGTGGAATCGCTCAACATCCGTGCGGTGTGATCATCACGGACGGCTCCCTGCTGGACCGGCTGCCCGTGCGGCCGACCCCGACCGGGGACTTCCCGATGGTTCAGGCCGACAAGTACGACGTCGAACTCGGACGTGACGGGAAGGTCGGCGACGGCTTCGGGCTGATCAAGCTCGACATCCTCGGGGTGCGGATGCAGAGCGCGATGGCGCACGCCGTGCAGGAGATCGCCCGCACGACCGGCACCCTGATCGACCTCGACAATCCGACGCAGGTCCCGCCGGACGACCTGTTCGCGTTCCTGATGATCCAGGCCGCAGACACAATTGGCCTATACCAACTGGAGTCGCCCGGCCAGCAGGACCTCGTCTCCCGGCTGCAGCCGCGCGACATCAAGGACGTCATCGCCGACATCAGTCTGTTCCGACCCGGGCCGGTGGCCGGCGGGATGCCCGCCCAGTACATCGCCGCCCGCCACGGCCACGCCCCCGCCTACCCGCACCCGGACCTGGAGCCAGTGCTCGCCGACACCTACGGCGTGACGATCTGGCACGAGCAGATCATCGGCATCCTGGCCGTCATGACCGGCTGCGACCTCGCGCTCGCCGAAGAGGCCCGGCGCGCGCTCGGCAACCCGGCCCGACTGGAGAAGATCGAGGCCTGGTTCCACCGCGAAGCCACCCGGCGCGGCTACGATGAGCACACCCGCGAAGCCGTCTGGAAAATCGTCAACTCCTTTGGTGCGTACGGGTTTTGCCGGGCACATGCGACGGCTTTCGCCGTGCCGGCCCTGCAATCGGCCTGGCTCAAGGCGCACCACCCGGCCGCGCAGTACGCGGGACTTCTTGAGCATGACCCAGGGATGTGGCCACCTCGGGTGATCGTCGCCGACGCCCGCCGCCACCAGGTCCCGGTCCTCCCGGTCGACGTCAACCGCTCGGACGCGCACTACCGCGTCGAGAAGCACCGCGGCGTGTGGGGCGTGCGGATGGCCCTGTCCGCCGTCCACGGCATCAGCAAGGACGAGACGATGCGGATCGTCGCCGGCCAGCCCTACAGCTCGCTCTCGGACCTGTGGGAGCGGGCCCACCCGTCCCGGCCGGTGGCCGAGCGACTCATCTCGGTCGGCGCGCTCGACCCGCTCGCCGGAGCGCTGAACCGCCGCGACCTGCTCCTGCAGGCCGGCGAACTCCACCACGCCCAGCGCAGCCGCAGCGTCCTGACCGGCCAGCTCCCCCTCGACACCGCCACAGGCGGCGCAGCCGGGGCCAGCGGTACCGCGCCGAGCGGCCTGCCGGAGATGACCGAGATCGAGAAGGTTTCCGCCGAACTGCAGGTCTTGGGCGTGGACGTCACCAGCCACCTGATGGAGCACCACCACCGGCTGCTGCGCGAGCTGGGCACCGTGGACGCGAACCGGCTGGGCGACCTCGCCCCCGGCACCACCGTCCTGGTCGCCGGCGTGCGGGCCTCCACCCAGACCCCGCCGATCGCCTCCGGCACGCGGGTCATCTTCGTCACCCTCGACGGCGTCGAAGGGCTCATCGACCTCGCCTTCTTCGAGGACTCCCATCCCGCCTGCGCGCGGACGATCTTCCACTCGGGTCTGCTCCTGGCCAGGGGCACCATCACCCGGCGCGGCCCGCGCACCTCCATCACCGGCACCGCCTGCTGGGACCTCGGCGAACTGGCCGACCTGCGCCGCGACAAGGGACTGGACGCGGTCGCCGCTCGCCTCGCCCAGCAGCTGCCGCACCCCGCCGGCGCCGCGGTGCGGCCCGAGGTGATGCCCACCGGCGCGCGCCGCCACCCATGGGCCGACCTCCAAGCCCCGGGCGAGCGCTCCCCCTCCCCGCGCCGCCTCGTCCACGCGAGCCCAGGTTCCGCCGGATGATCACTTCCGTTGAGACCCGGGTGCTGTACCTGCGCTTCCACCCGCCGACCGGCCGGGTACCGCAGGAGGCCGAGTACGAGCGGCTCCTGGACCTGCTCACCGACTTCACCCCCATCGTGCAGGCCCTGCCGCCGGACGCCGCCCTCGCCGACGTCGCCGGCGCCCTGCGGTACTGGCACACCGACCCGGCCGGCCTGGCCACGCTGATCCGGGTTCGGGCCCTGGCCCTGCACGGCACCGAGGTCACGATCGGCGCGGCGGCCAATCCGCAGCTCGCCCGCCTCGCCGCGCTCTCCCAGCCGCGCGGCGCCCTGCGCGTCCTGCCCCCCGACCAAGTGCCGGCCTTCCTGGCGCCGATGCCGCCCACCGCGCTGCCCGGCATCGGGGCAGCGACCGCCCGCACCCTCGCGCAGCTCGGCCTGACCACCGTCCGCGCCGTCGCCGCCACCCCGATGGCGACCCTGCAGCGCGCTCTCGGAGCCAGCCCGGGTCTGCGCCTGCACCAGCACGCCCACGGCATCGACCGCACCACCGTCATCCCCGGCCGACCCGAACCGGTGCTCGCCGTCGAGCACGACTTCGACCACGACGAACTCGACCAAGCGGCGCAGCGCCGGGCGCTGCTCAGCCTCGCCCACGACCTCGGCCACGCCCTGCGCACCCGTCGGCAGACGGCCGGGGCGCTCACGCTGACCGTCCGCTACGCCGACCACGCCGCCACGACCCGCACCCACCGCCTCGCCGAGCCTTCTGCCCACAGCCCGGCCCTGGCGGAGGCGGCGTACCGCCTGCACGCCGGGCTCAGCCTCCAGCGCGCCCGGGTGCGCGGCCTCACCCTGCGGGCCGACCACCTCGGCGCAGCCGAGCGGGCCAGCCACCAGCTCACCCTGGACGGCGCCACCGAGCAGGCCCGCCACCGCGAAAGTGCCACCGACCGGGCCCACGCCCGATACGGCCGCCACGCCATCGCCCCCGCCGCCCTCCTGCCGTTGTCACCCATGCCCCGGCCACCACGCACGGCCCCGTTCCCCGCCGCGGCCGACGGCCGGCCTCAGGGCGGCTGGGCGCCGGTTGGCGGCCACGAGCACCGTACGGTCACGCCGTGAACGACCGGCTGACGCCACCTGCCGACACTCGCCCGCCCGGACCGGCGGCACCGGACGAGCCCGCCCCGCCAACCATCGAGAGCCTCGTCGAGGACACGATCGACGCCACCGTCCGCACAGGGAAGCCCGACACCGGACGCGCCCTGGTCGAAGAACTCGCACGCCGCGGCGGCGACGCGCTGTGGGAGGGCGCGCTGCTGGTTCTCGGACCACTCTCCTCGAAGCCCGTCCACGGACTGCCCGAGCACCAGCGCGTCGACCAACTACGCCGAACCGCCCGCACCGCCGACCCCGTCACCGCACTCGTCCTCCACACGATGGCCGCCCACCGCGAGAGCGGCGCCACCGCCGCCCGCACCACCTGGGACCGGGCACCGGAACCCATCCAACACGTGGCACTCCTGCAACTGCTCATCACAGTGAGCAGCTCCATCGGCTCCGACCAGGGCCGACTGACCGCAGCACAAACGGTGACACTGATCCGCGCAGCCATCCCACCCTCCAGCTCGTGGGTGTGACCCCTCCTCACCGAGGAGCGGTAGGCAGGGAAAGGTTCGGATCAGCTCTCGGTAGGCGGTGCCGACGGGTCGATCTTCAGGACCTGGTCGGCACCAGTGATCTGGAGCAGGCTCACCAGTTGGTCGGGCAGGGCGGCCAGGTGCAGCTCCACCCGGGCCTTCCCATCACGCGAGCCTCCAGGGAGGGCCGCCGAGTCGCAGAACCCCAGGTCCGGGCAGTCCACCACCACCGTGACGACGTCCACTTCCCCGATCCCGTGCAACAGCGGCAGGCGCAGCCGGCCGACGCTGTCGTGGTCGAGGTCGCCGGCGGCCGCGATGACGCGGTTGCCGGGGGTGGTGGTGCGGGTGGTGACGGTCAGCGGCTTCACGAGGCACTTCCGGCAGATCGGGGGCGCGGGGTCAGGGCAACGCGACGGCGGTAACCGGCTGCTCCTGGACATCGCCATCGGTGTCGAGGAGCCGTGCGACACCGTCCGGCTCGATGACGGCACGCACCGTGCGGTCCAGGTCCACGTAGACCGGCAGGTCCTCGACCACGGCCGGCGTCCAGTGCACGACCACCACCTTCGGCGGGGCGTGCGTGCCCGGCTCGCCCGGCAGGGTCAACGCGTAGCGCTGGACGGGGTCCATGCCCTGATCCTGCCCCCGTTCGGGCTCGCGCGGCGCGTGGCAGGGCCGAGGCGGGTGCCGGGCGATATCCGGTGTGGCGGTACAGGCTGGGCCCATGCCCGAGGACGACCAGGTCGTTGACGACCTCTACACGCTCCCACCGCGGGAGTTCACCGCGGCCCGCGACCGGGCCGTGCGCGCCGCCCGCACCGGCGGGCGCACGGAGCAGGCGCGGTGCCTGGCCGCGTTGCGTCGCCCCACCACTTCGGCGTGGGCCGTCAACCAGCTCGCTCACCGACACCGCGACCGCCTTCAGGACCTGCTCGATGTGGGGGCCGGTCTGCGCGCCGCGCAGCGACGGCTCGACAGCGCGGCGCTGCGCGATCTCACCGCTCGGCGCCGCCATCTTCTGGACGAGTTGGTCGGCCTGGCCGGCCGGACCGCGGGCGAGGTCGGGCAGCCGCTCAGTGCCGCGGTGCTGCAGGAGGTGGAGCAGACGCTGTCCGCCGCCCTCGCCGACCAGCATGCCGCCGACCAGGTCGCCGCAGGCCGGCTCGCCGGCGCGCTCACCGCGCCCACCGTCCTGCCGGAGCTGGCCCCGCTCCTGACCGCCGTCCCCGACCACCCGACGCCGAAGAAGCCAGCGGCCAAGGCCCCGCGGCCGTCCTCGACAAAGCAGCCAGCACCTGCCACCAGTGGGCCGGCAACCGCGCACCGGCCCGACCGGCGCGAGCGCGACCAGTCAGTCCGGCGGCCGAACCGCAATACCGAGGAACGGGCGCAGCGGGAGTGGCTGGAGGGGGAAGCGGCTCGTGCTGAACAGGACTCCAGCGGTGCCGAACAGGCTCTGCGAGAGGTGGCCGGCCAGGCGGCCCGAGCCCGCGAGGACGTCGAGCGGGCCAAGGCCGCCCTTGAGAAGGCCCGGTTCGTCGCCCGCACCGCAGGCGCGGCCGAACAAAAAGCCCGTGTCCGGGCCGAGGAGTTGCGCGCCATCGCCCAGCAGGCACGAGCCATCGCCCAGCAGGCACGACAGGCCGCCGAAGATGCGGCCGCGAAGCCCGAAAGGACGCGCCGCCCGCACCGGTGAGGCTGAGCGCCGCGGGCTGAGGGCTGGCCATGGCCTCGTTCGGCCGACCACATCCAGGCCTCTGCGCCGGCGCCCGATGCATAGTGGGCAGAAAAGAGGGGGCCCGGAAGAGAAGGTGGTCATGGTGGCCAGATCCATCTGGACCGGTGTGCTCTCCTTCGGCCTGGTCACCGTGCCCATCGCAGTGTACTCGGCCACCGAGTGTGTCCACACCGTGTCGTTCCGCCAGATCGAGCGGGGCACGGCCGATCGTGTGCGTAACAAGCGGGTGAACGAGCGGACCGGCGCCGAGGTCGAGTACAGCAACATCGTCAAGGGCTATGAGCTGACCGAGGGCGAGTACGTGATCGTTGAGCCCAAGGAGCTGGAGCAGATCTCGCCAGGGCGCTCCAAGACGATCGAGATCCGCGGCTTCGTCGACCTTGCCCAGATCGACCCCATCTACTTCGACACCACCTACTACATCGGCCCGAAGGGCAAGGAGTACACCAAGGTCTACGCCCTGCTGCTGCGCGCCATGGAGCGGGCGGGCAAGGCGGGCTTGGCGCTGTTCTCGATGCGCGGCAAGGAATACCTGACCGCCGTGCACCCCGAGGGCGGCGTGCTGGTCGCCCACACCATGCACTTCGCCGACGAGGTCCGCGACCCCCACCGCGAGGTCGACAACCTCCCCGACGGGAACATCTCCGTGTCGGACAAGGAGTTGGCCGCCGCCGAGCAGCTCATCGACATCCTCGCCACCGACTGGGACCCACAGGAGTGGCACGACACCTACGCGGAGAAGGTCCGCGACCTCATCGAGGCCAAGACCGCCGGCAAGGAGATCGCCGTCAGCGAGGGCCCCGCCGAGGCCACCAACGTGGTCGACCTGATGGCCGTGCTGGAACGCAGCCTGCAGACCGCCGGCAGCCGGACGGGCGAGGAGAGCGACCGCGAAGAAGGCCGGCGCAAGCAGCCCGCCTCCCCCCGGAAGGGCGGCCAGGCCCGGACGCCGAAGACCACCGCCCGCACCCCCAAGACCGCTGGCGCGAAGAAGAGCACTTCCCGCCAGCAGCCGGCGGTGAAGGCCCCCGCGGGCCGCAAGAGCACCAGCACCGCGAAGAAGAAGGAGAACCTGGGCGCGCTCACCAAGGCCGAGCTGTACAAACAGGCCAGCGACCTCGACATCCCCCACCGCAGCGCCATGACCCGCGACCAACTCCAAGACGCCATCGAACACACCCCAGCAGCCAAACGCCGGCATCTGCGCCCCGCCTGACCAAGCGACGGGCCCGGCCGGACGA
>NZ_JBVHLF010000117.1:0-16793 GCF_055559155.1 Kitasatospora sp. NPDC024654 | reverse complement strand
CGGCCCCATCCCGGAACTCGGCGTCGTACGTACGTCGCTTCCCCACCCTCAACTCCTTATCGGGTCACGACTCCACGCTACGAGGGGAAGCACAGTCGTCCATCGTCACCGATCAGGCCGGCTCGCCGCGGAACGGATCGGCGGTGCCCACAGCCGGCCACGGAGGGCCGTCGGTTTCCAGAAGGAATCCGCACCTGATCGGCCGAACTTCGACCCGGTTACCATTCGAACGTCAAGTCGCGCCTATTATCGATCATCTGATCAAGCATCAGTCATGAATGCTTGTGCAAGACAGTCGATCAAGGGGAGTTGACATGGCAGTCCGGCTCGACTGGACCGCTGGGCTCGACCAGGCCGATCAAGCGGCACTCGACGAGGCCCTCGCCTTCGTCCAACACGCGGACACCGCCGCGGTTCTGACGGGCCTGCTCCCTGGGCTCGACGAGCACCAGCGGGCCTCGATATCCACCCACTGCGCCCTGGCCCACGCGGCCGCCCTGGTCTTCCCGGCCTCGCGCGAACAGCTGATCACCGGCCTGCGGGCGGCAGGACTGACCGTCGCCGGGCCGGTGCCGAGCGTGGTGGTCCGGGACCGGCTGAGCGCGCGCCACGGCGTGCCCGCGGTGGAGTTGGACGTGGCGATCGTGCACGTCCGTCTCCCGGCGGGCGAGGGCGACGCCCGGATGGTCGAGCTCTTCGTGCTGCCGGTGCCACCGGGCTCGCCGCTGGAGCGAATAGCCGAGCGGGAGCGGACCGAGCGCAACGAGCCGCACCTGGCGCTGGAGGTCGGCACCCGGGACGCCGTGCTCCTGGCCGGACTCGGCGCTCTGCTGACCGGCCCGGGCGGGCTGTCCCCCGACGGCGGTGGCCACAACGCGCTGGAGGACTGCACGGTGCTGTACTTCCGCAGCGCCGGCGCGACCCGCCTGGACCGGTACCGCCGGCTGGAGC
This sequence comes from Kitasatospora sp. NPDC024654, assembly GCF_055559155.1. Taxonomy (NCBI): domain Bacteria; kingdom Bacillati; phylum Actinomycetota; class Actinomycetes; order Kitasatosporales; family Streptomycetaceae; genus Kitasatospora; species Kitasatospora sp. NPDC024654. The sequence goes on along the minus strand of NZ_JBVHLF010000117.1, from coordinate 15,842 downwards.
TGCGGGTGCCCGGTCACCACCACGCAGTGCTCGCCGCGCACCTCGCGCACCCGGAGCGCTCCGCGGACGAGCCTGAGCACACCACGGACGAGCCGGCCAAGCGGCTGCTGGAGCTGATGACCGGCGCCTGGACCACCCAGGCGATCGCGGTGGCCGCCGAACTGGGCCTGCCCGACCGGTTGCCCGGCCGGGTCGGTGAGCTGGCCGAGCAACTCGCCGTCGACCCCGACGCGCTGGCCCGGCTGCTGCGCCACCTCGCGGCCGTGGGCGTGGTGGCGCCGAGCGAGGACACCGCGGGCGGCCGCGCGGCGGACGGCCACCCGGGCGAGGCCTACACCCTCACCGCGACCGGCGAACCGCTGCGCCGCACCGCCCCGCACTCGCTGCGCCCGCTCGCCCTGCTCTACGGCGGGCCGTTCTACCAGTCCTTCGGCGCGCTGGCCCACGCCGTGCGCACTGGGCGGGAGGGCTTCGCGCACCTCTTCGGCCAGGGCCACTTCGACTACTTCGCCGAACGCCCGGCCCTGGCCGAGCTGTTCGACACGGCGATGGCCGCCAGCGCGCCGATGTTCGAGCCCGTCCCCGAACTGGCCGATCTCGGCGAGGCCCGCGTGGTGGTGGACATCGCCGGCGGCAACGGCGAGTTGCTCGGCCGCGTCCTGAACCACGCACCCCACCTGCGCGGCGTCCTCCTCGAACGGGCCCACGTGCTGGACCGGGCCCGCAGGCACCTGACCGAGGCTGGTTGCGCGGACCGCTGCGAGCTGGCGGCCGGCGACTTCACCCGGGACGTACCGACCGGTGGCGACGTCTACCTGCTCTCCCGGGTGCTGCACGACTGGGACGACGCGCGGTGCTTGGCCATCCTGCGCCACTGCGCGTCGAGCATCCGCCCCGGCGCCCGGCTGCTGCTGGTGGAGCGCCTGCTGCCGAGCGACGGCCGGGCCGCCCTGGCGGTCGCCTGGGACCTGCACATGCTGTGCAACGTGGGCGGCCGGGAGCGCACCGCCGAGCACTACCGACAGCTGCTGGACGCCGCCGGGTTCGACCTGGTGTCGGTGCACGGCCTGCCACTGGACGGCAGCCTGCTGCAGGCCCGGCGCCGGCCGGCGGCCTCCCCGCCCAGCGTCTGACCACCCACCCGCCCGTCTCCCCGGAGCCCGCCGTGCCGTCCGCCCCGCCCTCGCCCGAGATTCCCGAAATACCCGACCTCACGCTCGCCGATTTGCTGCTGCGCCTGCCGCCCGGCGCCGGGCAGCGCACCGCGCTGGTCGACGCGGCCACCGGCGAGCGGTGGACCCACCAGGAGCTCCGGGAGCGAGCCCTGACCGCCGCGGCCGAGTACCGCCGCGCCGGGGTGACCCCGGGGGAGCGGGTGCTGCTCAGCCTGCCCAACGGCGTCGACTTCGCCGCCGGGCTGCTGGGGCTGCTCGCCGCGGGCGCCGTGGTCAGCCCGGTCGGCCACCGCACCCCCGGGCCCGAACTCACCCGGCAGGGTGCGCTGATCGGCGCTCGGCGGCTGCTGACCGGCCCGGCGGCTCGGCTCGGACACCTCGACGCCGCCCGTGCCGAGGTCCCGGCGACACCGGCCGGGCTCGCGCTGCTGCCCTGGTCCTCGGGCACCACCGGCAGCCCCAAGCCGGTCGCCGTCACCCACCGCAACGTGGTGGCCGGCCTGGTCCAGCTGGCCGCCGCCCAGCCGCTGCGACCGGACGACGTGCTGCTCGGGGTGCTGCCGTTCAGCCACCTCTTCGGGATGCAGTACATCCTCAACCACGCGCTGCTGTCCGGCGCGAGCGTGGTGCTGCTGCCGCGCTGGGACGCCGCGGCGGCGCTGCGCGCGGTCGGCGAGCACGGGATCACCCTGCTGCACGCCGTGCCGCCGATGGTGCACGACCTGGCCGAACACGCGGAGCGGGCGCAGCGGCCCGGCGGGGGACCCTGGGAGCTCGGCAGCCTCGAGCAGGTACTCAGCGGCGGCGCCCCGCTGGCGGCCGGGACCGCGGCGCGTTGCGAGCGGGCGCTCGGCGTGCGGGTGGACGGCGCCTACGGCCTCACCGAGGTCAACACCTGCCACTTCACCCGGCGCGACGCGGCTCCCCGCCCCGGCTCCAGCGGGCATCCGGTGCCCGGCACCGAGTACCGGGTGGTCCGGCCGACCGGGCAGGCCGACGGCCCGTCGGGCCACGGCGAAGCGGCCGGCTGGGCGGAGGGCGTGGGTGAACTCCTGCTGCGCGGCCCGCAGGTGGCCGAGGGCTACCTGGACGAGAGCGGCCGGCTGGTCCGGAGCACCGACGCCGAGGGATGGTTGGCCACCGGCGACCTGGCCCAGATCGACGCGGACGGCTGCCTCCACGTGGTCGACCGCCTGAAGGACATCATCAAGTACAACGGCCACCAGATCTCCCCCACCGAGGTCGAGGCGGTGCTGCACGACCACCCGGCCGTGGCCGACGCCGCCCTGGTCCCGGTGCCCGACCCGCGGGCCGGCCAGCTCCCGGTGGCCTGCGTGGTGCCGGCCACCGGGGTCCGACTCACGTCGGAACTCGCCGCTGAGATACAGGAGTTCGTCGCCGACCGGTTGCCCGTCCAGAAGAAGCCGCGACGGGTGGTGGAGGTGCCGCGGATCGAGCGGACCGCCTCCGGCAAGCCGCTGCGCCGCCTGCTCGTACCCGCCCTCACGCCGGGTCCCACGCCGCCCGTCCCGCGCCCGGGGCCGACCGCCGACCGGCGGCCCGAGCTCACCGGGCGGACCGTGCTGGTCACCGGCGGCTCGCGCGGCCTGGGACGGGCGCTGGCCGAGGCCTTCCTCGAGCACGGCGCCCGGGTCGCCGTCACCGGCCGCGACCGGGCCGCGCTCGCCGAGGTGCACACCGCGCTCGCCCCGCGCGGCGAGCTGCGCACCGACGTCGTCGACAGCACCGACCACACCGCACTGCGTGAGCTGGCGGCGCGGCTGCGCTCCGACTGGGGAGGCGTGGACGTCCTGGTGGCCAACGCCGGAGCGCCCGGGCCGTGCGGGCCCGCCTGGGAGAACGACCCCGACGAGTGGTGGTCCGCCCAGGAAGCCAACGTCCGCGGCACCTTCCTCACCTGCCACGCCTTCGTGCCGCAGCTGATCGAGCGCGGCGGACGGATCATCACCATCGCCAGCAACGCCGGCCGGCACCGCTGGCCGCACATGTCGGCCTACTCGGTCTCCAAGGCGGCGGTGACCAAGTTCACCGAGAACCTGGCCGCCGAACTGCGCCCGCACGGCGTGCCTGCCTTCGCGTACCACCCGGGCCTGCTCACCATCGGCATGGCCACCCGCCAGCTCGACGGTCACCCCGAACCGGACACCTGGGACGAGCGGATCCAACGCTGGTACCTGCGCGAACACGCCGCGGGCCGAACCACCCCGACCGACCTGAGCACCCACGGCGCCCTCCTCCTCGCCGCCGGCGCCGCCGACCACCTCTCCGGCGAGTACCTGACCCCCGACCATCCGGCCCTCACCGGCAAGCCGGACGAAGGAGACCGACACACCTGAGACGCGCCGAGTCGGTCTCGGACCAGGAACCGTGCCCGGCATCCGTCCTCCGGGTCCATGGCCAGGTCTCGACGATCCGTGGTCCGATCCGCCGAGCCTGGACCACCCACCGCTGGGACGCCCGTCCCCGGCGCCGCCCGTGACCGATCACCAGGGCACGGGCGTTCCGTCCCAGGAGAAGAACCCACCGGTGGGGCCGTCGTCCGGCAGCAGGGCCAGGCGGAGGGCACCCCGCGCCGCCTCGGCCGGGTCGCCGCCGGCAGCGGCGGCCAGGGGGTTGAGATCGGTGGCCCGCAGGCCGGGGGCGAGCGCGTTGACCTTGAAGCCGTCCTCGGCCAGCGTCTGGGCGTAGAGGACGGTGAGGGCGTTGAGGGCGGCCTTGGAGGACCGGTACGCGGCGGCGCCACCGCTTCCCGGCGTGAACTGGGGGTTGGGGTTGGTACTCCAGGTCAGCGACGCGGTGCCACTGGAGATGTTGACGATGCGCGGGCGCGGGGACCGGCGCAGGGCGGGCAGGAAGGCGTTGGTCACCGCCACCACCCCGAACACGTTGGTCTCGTACGTGCGCCGGTACTCCTCGACGCCGGTGTCGGCCGGCGGGGCGAGTGACGGTGAGATGCCGGCGTTGTTGACCAGCACGTCCAGGCGGTCCACCTGAGCCGCGGCCCGTGCGATGCCGCCGGGATCCGTCACGTCGAGGACCAGCAGGCGGGCCCCGGCGCCGATCTCCTCGACGGCCCGCTGCCCGCGCCCGGGGTCGCGGGAGCCCACGTACACGGTGAGGCCCTCGGCGGCGAGCAGTCGGGCGATATGCTGGCCGATGCCCTTGTTGGCACCGGTGACCAGAGCTGTGCGTTCGTTCATGGCGACCATGCTTCCCCGGTCGTGGACGCCCTGCCAGGGACAGCCTGTACCAGGCAGCGGGAGGAGACGACATGGCGCGGCAGGAGCTGGCCCACTACCTGCGGGACCGCCGGGCGGCCCTGACTCCGCACGAGATCGGCCTGACGCCGACGGGCACCGCCCGCCGCACACCGGGTCTGCGCCGCGAAGAGGTGGCGGAGCTCGCCCACATGTCGGTCGACTACTACACGCGGCTGGAGCAGGCCCGGGGGCCGCGGCCGTCGGCCCGGATCCTGGACGCGCTGGCCCGCGCGCTACGGCTCACGCCGGCCGAGCGCAGCCACCTGTTCCGCCTGGCGGGTTCGAGCGCGCCGCCCGGCACCAGCGCCGTGCGGCGGGTGCGCCCGCACGTGGCCCGGATGCTGGAGCGGCTGCCGGAGACCGGTGCCATCGTCACTGACGCGGCCTATGGCGTCGTCGCCTGGAACCCCCTGGCCCGGGCACTGCTCCGCGCCGACCCTGGAGGCGGGCCGACGAACCTGGCCCGGCGCCGCTTCCTGAGCCAGGAGCGGACGTACGAGAGCTCCAGTGCCGAGGAATTCGGGCACATCGTGGTGGCGCGGCTGCGCCGGGCCGCGGACCGCTACCCGCATGACCCGCAGCTGGCCGCCCTGCTGGCCGAACTGCACGCCGGCAGTGAGGAGTTCCGGCAGATCTGGCAGGCGCGTCCGGTCCACGCGCCCGGGCACCGCACCAAGACCCTGGACCATCCGGAGGCCGGATCGCTGCGGTTGAACTGCGACGTCCTGCTCGTGCCCGAGGACGACCAGGAGGTCGTCCTGATAACGGCCGATCCCGGATCACCTGCCGCGCGGACCCTGTGCAGGCTGGCCGGGCAGGCGACCTGACACGAAGGACGCGCACAGGTCTCCCCGGCGGCCGCGGAGCTTCGCGACCATCGAACGGGACACCCCACGGGCCGGACGGGCCCCACCGCTCGGTGGGCCGGCTCGGGGCGCGGGCGTCGGCGGCGTCAGGTCCGGTCGCCGCCGCGCAGCGGGGTGACCACGGGGCGGCCTCCCGCGTCCGTGGTCACCGACACGCGGGCCGCGTAGACCCGGGCGATCACCTCCTGGGTGATGACCTCGGCGGGCGTGCCGCTCGCCTCGACCCGTCCCTTGTCGAGCAGGACCAGCCGGTCGGCGTACTGGGCGGCGGTGGTCAGGTCGTGCAGGGTGATGACCACGGTCAGGCGCTGCGTGCCGCGCAGCTCGTCCACGAGATCCAGGACGTGCTGCTGGTGTCCGAGGTCCAGCGCGGAGGTGGGTTCGTCGAGCAACAGCAGCCGGGGTTCCTGCGCCAGCGCCCGGGCGAGCGCGGCGCGTTGCCGTTCACCGCCGGAGAGCGCGGCCAGGCGGCGGTCGGCGTAGTGGCTGAGGTCGAGGGCGCCCAGGGTCCTCGCCGCAGCCCGGCGGTCGTGCTCGCCGGGGGTCGCGAGGTAGCCGAGGTGCGGGGTGCGGCCCAGCAGCACGTACTCCTGGACCGTCATGTCCGGCGGCAGGACGGGCGCCTGTGGCACGTAGGCGATCAGTCGGGCCCTCTCGCGGGTGCGCAGGCCTGCGACGTCGGTGCCGTGGACGTGGACCGTGCCGCGGTGGGGGAGGAGGCCGGCGATCGCGCGCAGCAGGGTCGACTTGCCGGCGCCGTTGGGGCCGATCAGCGCCAGCCAGCCGCCCGGGGTGACGGCGCAGGAGACCGAGCGCACGACGGGGGTGCGGTCCAGGTCGACGTCGAGCCCGGCCACGTCGAGCCCGTTCTCGGTGCCGGTGCTCATGTGCGCACCGAGCGGGTGGAGCGCAGGATCCAGACGAACGCCGGTGAGCCGATCAGCGCGGTGACGACGCCGATGGGCAGCTCGGCCGGTGCCACCACGGTACGGGCGAGCGTGTCGGCGAGCACCAGGAAGCCGGCGCCGAACAGCAGGGACAGCGGCAGGACCAGCCGATAGGAGGACCCGGCCAGCCGGCGCACCGCGTGCGGCACGATGATCCCGACGAAGCCGATCAGCCCGCTCACCGCCACGGCGCTCGCGGCGGCCAGCGCGCAGCCGGCCACGACGATCAGCCTGGTGCGGCCCGGGTGCATGCCCAGCGAGCGGGCCTCCTCGTCGCCGACGGACAGCACGTCGAGGTGGCGCCCGTGCAGCAGCACGACGGTGACGGCGACCGCCAGGTAGGGCAGGATCTGCCCGGTCTGGTGCCAGGTGGCGGCGGACAGGGAACCCAGCAGCCAGGAGTAGACCTGCTGGATGTCCTGGGTGGAGCGCTGCAGCACGTAGGTCTGGACGGCGGTCAGGAACATCGAGACCGCCAGCCCGCCCAGCAGCAGCGTCGAGGTGCCCGGCCCGCCCGCGGATCCGGCCAGGTAGGCGACGGCGACTCCGGCCAGCGACCCGACGAACGCGGCCACCGGTACGGCCGCCGGCGCCGAGGCGCCCAGGTAGACGATGGCCATCGTGGCACCGAGGCCGGCCCCCGCCGACGAGCCCAGCAGCGAGGAGTCGACCAGGGGATTGCGGAACACGCCCTGGTAGCCCGCGCCGGCCAGCGAGAGCGCCCCGCCGACCAGGGCTCCGAGCACCACCCGGGGCAGCCGGATCTGGAAGAGCACCGCGCGGTCCAGCGGGCTGAGCCCCGAGGACGGGTGCACGAACGGAAGCCGGTCCAGCAGCGCGGCAGCCGTCGCGAGCGGGTTGAGGTCCGCCGCCCCCGCCATGGCGCCGACGAGCACCGCGGCGGCCAGGAAGGCCACCGCGATGCCGTAGGCACGTACGGTGCGAGTGCGCGACCGGCTCCCGCTCATCACTGCTGCCCGCCGTGCGTCATCGGGCGGAGGCCTTCTCGACCGCCTGCGCGATCTCCGTGACCAGCTCGGGCAGGCGCGGGCCCCAGCGGGAGGCAACGTCGTCGTTCAGGCCGATGACCTGACTGTTCTTCACCGCCGGGATGCCCGCCCAGCCGGGCCGGGCGGCGACGATCGCGGGGGTCTGCCCGCCGTCGGAGGCCCCGTTGTCCGCGAGGAGGATCAGCTGCGGCTGCGCCGAGACGATGTACTCCTGGGCCAGCTCGGGGTACCCGCCGTCGGAGGCCTTGTCCGCCTGGTCGGCGATGTTCTTCAGGCCGAACAGGGAGGCGATCTGTCCGACGAAGGTCGAGGAGGTCGCCGAGTAGTAGGGACTGGCGCTCACCTCCCAGTAGTAGTTCAGGTTCGCGTGGTCGGTGCCGGCCTGCTTGACCGTGGCGGCGATCTGCGACTTCATGTCGGACACCGTCTGCGCGGCCTGCGCGGTGTGGCCCGAGGCCTGGCCGATCTGGTCGATCTGCTGGTAGGCGTCGTCGAGCGTCGCCGCCGCGGGCTCGATCAGCACCGGCACGCCGAGCTTGGTGAGTCCGGCGACCAGCCCGTTGGAGTCCTGCGAGGCGATGACCAGGTCCGGGTTGTACTTGACGATCGCCTCGATGTTCGGGGTCAGCCCGCTGAGGGTGGAGGTCGGCACACCGGCGGGGTAGTTGGAGGTCGAGTCCACCGCGACGACCTGCTTGCCCGCCCCCACGGCGTACAGGTCCTCGGTCGCCGTCGGCGAGAGCGAGACGATGTGCTTCGGCTGGCTCTTGATGGTGACGCCGCCGTTCGAGGGGCTCACCGTGACCGGGAACGACGCGGCGGCCGACGACGCGGAGGACGAAGCGGACGCGGCGGTGCCGCCGGAACTCTTGGAGCCGCTGCAGCCGGCTATCACGGCCGTGGCCGCGATGATGGCGGTCGCCGTGGACAGGGCGCGGACGAGCGGCGTGCGCCGAAGCGGCCGGAGCCGGTCAGGGTGGGGCGCCATGCGCCACTTCCTCCCGTGAGGGCGGGAAGAGGCCGATCCGTGACCGACCGTGCCAGAGGCGCGCCGACAGAGAAGGATCGCCCCATCCCACGAGGGTCGATGTCGTAGCGCGGCAGGAGGCGACCTGGCTCGGGCCCCGGTGGAGGGGCCCTCACAGTTGCGGGGCAGCGCCGGACTCGCCCGCATGGTACGGGCCCACCGGCTTCGCTGCCTGGCGCGCTGCCGGAAACCCGCGTGATTCCACGGGTTTCCAACCGCCGAACCCTAACATGCCGACCCCTTGGGGGACCCAACGCGGCCCAGCGATAACGAGCAGGTCACGGCGCCTCGTACCGGCCGGGGAGCACTGTCGCTCGCGTCCGCGCCGGCCGATGCCCGGGGCGGCGCTCCAGGCTGCCGCGGCACCCCGGATCGCGCGGGTCGACCTGGGGAGCCCCACTGCCTCCACCAGAACGTCCTGATGGGCGGTCCCGTCCCGGTGTGACCCGCGAAGCCCGCTGCCCGCCGGGGGACTGCCGGGACCCACCGCGGTCGCCGCCGACTTCGCCGCTGACTTTGACTCCTGCCAATTCCAGCCGCTGGAAAGACTACTGATGGATCGTCATAGTGTGTGCTTGGCTGGTGTCACGCCCCGGCCGGTCAGCTGTTGACGCCCCAGCTGGTGACTCCGTTGGTGTGGTCGACGACCTCGGCCATGATGGTGTTGGGCGGGCTGTCGGGGTACCAGGGGGACTGGGCGGTGCTGAACGAGTCGTAGATGATGAAGCCGCTGTCCCAGACGATGAACTCGCAGTGGCCGTCGGTCCGGGTCGGGACGATGGCCTGGGTGTCCTGGGTGACACCGCCGTAGGGTTGGAGTTCGATCTTCTGGTCGGCGGTGCAGGCGGGTGTCGAGATCCAGTGGTCACCCTCGTTGGCGGCGAAGGCGGGAGCGGACAGCGCGAGTGCGGTGCCGGCCGCGATGACGGTGACCGCGGTGCGCAGCGACGTGCGGCGAGAAAGCATGGTTCGATTCCCTCCCGAAGGCCGGCCGCGGTGGCCGGCCTTGATCGAGTCCCATGGCGGCCCGTGGCGGGCTGGCCGGGCCCCAACCTATGCCAGCCGTCGCGCCCGGGGAATGGTGTGACCGACCGCGGTCAATTTCTCGGCTGCCGATCGAGGAGGTCGAGGACGTCCTCTTCGCGGACGGCGGCCGCGAGGTGGAGAGGATGCGGCGCCGCTCGTTCGAGCTGCGCAGGAGGGGGAAACCGCTGTGCCCGGCTCCGCCACGGGGCCGGGCAAGCGGTTTCTGTCGGATCGTCAGGTCCGCTCGTCCTGCAAGGGGTGCGCGCGGCGGGGAGGCTGCCGGGCGGACGGTCAGGCGGTGGGCAGCCACTCGGCGCGCTGGGAGCCACGCGGAACGAGGATCTGCCGGTACTCGCCGGGGGTGCCGGACGTCCGCACCTGGTCGGTGATGCCCTGGTAGTGGCCGAGGGGGGGTCTCGGCGGTGAAGAGTTCCGGGTCCGGGTAGGCGTGCGGCCCGCCGGTGCCGGCGATCCGCCGCGCGTAGGCCTGGTCGAAGACGCCCATGGACAGGATCCACAGGGCGACCCGGGAGAGCGAGACGTGGACGCGGTAGCTGCCGCCGTCCACCGCCCGGCGGCGCAGCGCCTCGGCGATACCGGCCGTCAGGAACCAGGAGACCAGGTAGTCGTTGACGACGGTGATGGGCGGCAGGGCCGGCTGGTCGCCGTCGCCCTCCAGGTGCAGCAGGCCGGTGAGCGCGCCCGCGGTCTGGTCGAAGTCCAAGTAGTCCTTCCACGGCCCGCTCAGCCCGTTGAGGGAGACCGTGGTGTGGATCAGGCCGGGGCGGCGGGCGATGGCCTCCTGCCCGGACAGGCCGATGGAGTCGAGGAAGCCGGGGCGGCGGTTGGCGTAGAAGACGTCGGCGCCGGCCTGGAGTTCGTGGATCTTGGCAAGGCCCTCCGGCGTGTACGGGCTCACCGTGGCGGAGCGCACGCCCACGCTGGTGGTGAGGTAGGTGACGTCGTGCTCCAACTCGTACGGCCGCCAGAGGTTGAGCACGTCCGCGCCGTGCAGGGCCAGTGCGCGGCCGGCGCCGGCGCCGGCGATGATGTGGCCCATGCCGAGCGCGCGCACGCCGTCGAACGGGGCGGTGGGGTTGGCGGGGAGCGGCTCAGGCTCGCTGTCGCCGACCTTGGTGATCTCCACCAGCGGCAGGTTGGCCAGGACCTCGGTGTACTGGGGCTCGGCCAGGATCTCGCCGGGCGTGCACACTATGGGCATCACGCACCCGGCCTCCGCGCCGGCCCGCTCCAGCTCGAGGGCGTTCCATCGGGAGATCGCGGCCGCGACCTGCTCGGGGACATCGCCGACGCCGAGCAGCTTCTGCGCGGCGACCTTGATGTTCGGGTGGATGTTGAACGGCATCATCCAGCGGCCGTCGGCGGTGCGGTAGAAGTTGTTGACGAAGGCCATGTTGATGATGGACGGGGTGCCGCCGGTGTAGCCGTTGAGCAGTTCCCACTTCTGCTCGTAGAAGGGGCAGAGGCGGTGCGGGCCGACGCGCAGGTCCATGTGGATGTCCTGGCCGCGGCCGGTGCGGTCCTTCCACAGCGCGGCGATGGCGGCGGACTTGGCGACCAGGCTGATGCCGGAGGCCGCGCCCAGGCGCAGGGTGCTGGGGACGACCGCGTCGGCGCCCTCGAAGGTGATCGTTCCGCCGGTGTCCTCGGGCTTCAGTCCGATGCCGGCGAGCACCTCGGCCGCCTCGGCGTGGACGTCGAAGACGTCGTCGGTGGCCGGGGCGGCGATCGCCTTGGTGATCTTTTCGGTGAGGGACATGATTTCTTCGCTTCCCAGGTCTCGGTGGGTGGATCAGATGCCGGAGTCCGGCGTTTCGCCCAAGGCGCGCATGAGGGCGATCTGCGCGCGGTCGCGTTCGGCGGCGAGTTCCTCGACGGTGCCGTCGCCGAAGGGTTGGCGTGCCTGGTCGGTCAGCAGGGCGGTGGTGGCCTCGTCGAAGGTGGGGTTGCCCAGGGCCGGCCACATGCTGGTTTCCATGGCGCGGCCGAGGTGCTCGATGAAGTGCGGCAGACCGCCCGGGCCGCCGCCGAGGTGGAAGGTGCGGAAGGGTCCGGCGACGGCCCAGCGCATGCCGATGGAGGCGGTGACGATGCCGTCGAGTTCCTGCTCGGTCACCACGCCCTGGGCAACGAGGTTGACGCACTCGCGGAAGAGCGCGGACTGCAGGCGGTTGGCGACGAAGTCGGGGATCTCCTTGCCAGCACCTGCGGCTTCTTGCCGAGCGCGGTGTAGAAGTCCTTGGCCTGCTGGACGGTCCGGGGGGAGGTCTCCGTGCCGGGCACGACCTCCATCAGCGGCACGAGGTGCGGCGGGTTGAAGGGGTGGCCGACGATGAGGCGCTCGGGCTGCCGCATGGCGTTGGCGATGGTGGTGGCCGGGATGCTGGAGGTCGAGGTGGCCAACAGTGCGTGGGCGGGGCGGCCTGCTCGACGGTCCGCCAGATCTGCTGCTTGCTCCAGGCGCTCGGGGCCGTTCTCCTGCACGATGTCGGTGCCGGCGACGGCGGTGGCCAGGTCGGCCTCGAAGCCGAGCCGGTCGGTGAGGTTCTCGGTGGGCGGGCCGAGTGCGGCCAGGGCGGGGGTGATCTCCTCCAGGCCGGCCCGGACGAGGCCCTCGATGTCGGGGCGCGGGTCGTTGATGACGACGTCGAGCCCGCGGGCGAGGAAGAGACCGGCCCAGGAGACGCCGATGACGCCGCCGCCGATGATCGCGGCGCGCTGGTAGGAGTCCAGCGTGGGCGCGGACGTGGTGGACGTGATCGCGGACCTTTCCGTACGAGGGGCCGTCTCAGGCGGCGAGGTAGTCGTGGACCGGCTCGACCGGGTTGAGGCTCAGGTCGGTGACGATGTGGCTGGCGCTGACGACCTCCAGGACGGGCAGGTCGGCCAGCGGGGCCATCACGTGGGCGAAGAGCTCCAGGCGCGCCGGGGCGGTGAAGGCGCTCTTGATGGTGACGTCGGTGATCCGGGTGCGGACCAGCTCGCAGATGCGGAGGGTGCCGTCGTAGTTGGGGACGGTCTTGACCATGAAGTTGGGAGAGCAGATCTCCGCGCGGGCCTCGGCGGGGTCCATGGCGTAGTGGTTGTAGCCCATGGTGGCGGTGGCCACCCGCAGGGTGCCGTAGTCGAGGATGCCGACCAGGGTGTCGGAGTCGACGTGGAGCTTGGGGGAACCGGACTTCTTCGGGTACGCGCTGAACTCGCGGCCGCTGGAGATCGCTGGGACGCTGTCCACGTACATCGCGAGGTTGAACTCGCCCGCCTCGTTCTCGTGTTCGACGGCGATGAGCTGGCCCGCCTCGGTGTAGTCGCCCAGACCGGTGGTGTCGGGCATCCGCGTGATCTCGAAGCGGACGATCGGCTCGGTCACGGTCAGCGGCTCGGGGACGATCCGGCGCGGCGCGTCGGGGGCGGTGTCAGCCTCCTCCCGGAACGCCTCCGCGAATTCCCCATCCCCGGACTCGCCTTCGTCCCGCTACGAGGAGCGTCCCCCTACTTGACGACCACCCTGGTTGCCGTACACCGCCCGGAGGCGGACGCGGCCGGACTTCGCCTGCTGGATCTGATCACCCGCCACACCTCCGCGTGACCCCCTGCCGGGGCGCGTACCCGTCCCCGGGTACGGCTGGACGCAGACGGCCACCGCCCGGTGCCCGTGGACAACCCGCCACCGTACAGGGCTTCGACAACCGCGGGAACACCGCGCGGCCGGACCCTCGGCGGCCCCAATGACGAGTACGGCTACGCCGCTTGACCAGCGGCGATGACTTTTCGAGCGCACGGGCTCAGTTCGTCGCGGCGGCAGCTGGCACGCGCACCACCGCGGGGTGCGGCCAGCTGTGGTGGTGCCGGTCGATGACGTAGTGGTGGCCGTGGCTCCAGCTGCCGGTCTCGGTGCGGTGGGCGTCGGCGAGGTGGGGGTGGCCGACGGGCAGGTCGGTGTGCACGTGGTCCAGCGTGTCGGGGTCGCGGCGCGGCCAGAGCAGCGTGGCGCCGGTGGCCGAGGCGAGTGCGATGACGCCGAGCACGACGGCGGTGACCGGTAGGCCGGCTCCGGCCGCGACCCAGCCGGCCAGCGGGTAGGTGAGCAGCCAGCACGAGTGGGAGAGGGAGAACTGGGCGGCGAAGGCGGCGGGCAGGTCCGGATCGGCGGCGGAGCGGCGGACCACCCGGCCGCCCGGGGTGAGGACCGCCGAGCTGCCCGAGCCGACCACCGCCCAGGCGAGCAGCAGGGCGGGCCAGCTCCAGGGGCCGGGGGCGGCGGCGGTGAGCGCCGCGGTGGCGCCGAGCACGACGGGCAGTGCGAACGCGGCGGGCAGCATGGCCGTCCGGTCGTTCACCTTGTGCAGCAGGCGGGGCATCAGCAGGGCAGTGATCATGGAGCCGGCCCCGTAGGCGCCGAGCGCGACCGAGACGTCGCCGGCGGAGCGGTGGAAGTGCGTCTGGACCACGACGACGGTGTTGACGAAGACGATCGCGCCGGCCGCGGCGACCGCGAGGTCGAGCGCGAGCAGTGCGCGCAGCCGCGGGGTGGCCCAGTACAGCCGGGAGCCGAACACCGCCTTCGAGTAGAAGCCGTCGGCGCGCTCGACCGGGCTCGGCTTGGGCAGGACGGCGGAGACGACCAGGGCGGCGGAGGCCAGGAAGCCGATCACGGTGCCGGTGAACAGCCAGTTGGCGGAGATCACGGTCAGCAGCAGCGCGGCCAGGCCTGGGGAGAACAGGGACTCCAGGTCGTAGGCGAGCCGCGACATGGACAGGGCCTGGGTGTAGTCCCGTTCGGCGGGCAGCACTTCGGGGATGGTGGCCTGGAAGGTCGGGGTGAAGGCGGCGGAGGCGGCCTGCAGCAGCAGGACCGCCAGGTAGATCTGCCAGACCTGGGTGACGAACGGCAGCGCCAGCGCGCCCCCGGCCCGGGTGAGGTCCATGGTGACCATCAGGGGCCGCCGGGGGATCCGGCCGGCCAGGGCGCCGGCGATCGGCGCGATCGCCACGTAGGCGACCATCTTGATCGCCAGGGCGGTGCCAAGCACCGCCGAGGCGTTCTTCCCCGCGATCTTGTACGCCAGCAGGGACAGGGCGACCGTTGCCAGTCCGGTGCCGATCAGGGCGACGACCTGGGCGGTGAACAGGTGGCGGTAGGTACGGTTGCGCAGCACGGACAGCATCGGTCCCGTCCTCGCGGGTCGGCGATGGTGACCGGATCAGCATAGCCAATATGTGCGTACCTTCGCACATATTGGCCGGAGGATGCGGCCGTCGCACCGCGGGAGGAGTTCAGTCGTGGGGCGGCAGGGCGCCGATCCGGTGGTCCGCGACGGGAGGTCGTGGACGCCGTCGGTCGTGGGGAGGTTGGAGCAGCGCGCGGTGGCCCGCAGCAGGCGGAGCGGTTCGCGGGCGCCGGCCGGGACGAGTCGGCCGGCGGGCGGCCAGGCGCAGCTCTCGCGAACCCTGTCGGCCGCTGATATTCCCCTGAACGCGGGACTGGCCACATGTGATCATGCCGATATGACATCCAGTCGGATCATCTTCCTCAATGGCACCTCCAGTTCAGGGAAGTCGAGCATCGCCCGGGAGCTTCTCGACATCCTGGACGACGGCGTCTTCTTCCACCTGGCGGTCGACGGCTTCAACGCGATGCGCAGCAAGCGGGAGCTCGGAGCCGAGGAGCTCGACGCCGCGCTGCGGCGGACCAGGGCGGGCTTCCACCGCTCCATCGCGGCCATGGCCGAGGCGGGCAACGACGTCGTGGTCGACCATGTGCTGAGCGAACCATGGCGGCTGCTCGACTGCCTGACCGTGCTGCGGCCCGAGGGCGTACTGTTCGTCGGCGTCCACTGCCCGCCGGACGAACTGGCCCGCCGCGAGCTCGCCCGGGGCGACCGCCCGCCAGGCCTCGCGGCGCTCCAGTACGACCTCGTGCACGCCCACGGCGACTACGACCTGGAGTGCGACACCAGCGTGGCGAGTCCACGCGAATGCGCGCAGCGGATCAAGGAGTTCCTCCCGCACCGCCCCAGCCCCACCGCCTTCACCCGCCTCCGCCGACGCTACCTGGCGGGCGGTCAGGAACCGCTGACGGCGTGAGACGCGCCTGCTGGACCGTGCCGAGCTCCTCGTGGCCGACACCTGAGCCCCGAGTCCGGCGAGGGTGTGCCGCGGGGTCCTATGCGACCCACTGGCCGATCGCCGCGTACGAGCGGGCGCCGGCCAGCACCGCGCAGGCGGCGATCAGCAGACAGCTCACGGACGGGTGACGCCGATTGGAGAGCGCCCCTCGCATCCAGTGGAAGCATTCGGGTGGATTGCCTACCGGAGCCAAGGAATCGTCAGAAAGCGCGGCATACAGATCTGATGGAGTGTTGGTCGGACTGGCATCGCCGGATGGTGCGGTCTGACCCGAATCCGCAGGTAGTCCGGCGAGCGGTGGGCTGATACGGCGACAGGTGCCCGTGCTGGTTTGAGATGATCGAGGTTCTCTACGCCTGA
>NZ_JBVHLF010000116.1:0-17111 GCF_055559155.1 Kitasatospora sp. NPDC024654 | reverse complement strand
GCGGAACGTCTGCCGCGGGCAGCCGAGCACCGGGCAGACCAGACGCCGCACCCGCACCGACACCACGACCCGGCGGCCGTCCACCGGCACGTCCGTGACCACCCGCCCGTGGAAGCTGTGCACCCGCCCCGTCGGCGTCCCGCACGCCGGGCACGGCACCGGATCGTCCCGGGTCCGCGCCGACACACGGATGACCTCGCCCTCGTCCGTCACGCCCTCGACGACGAGGGCCGAAAGTCCTGAAAACACCACACTCACCAGCTCATTGACATCGCGCGCACCATGCCAACGACGTTCGTCACCCTTCGTTACCACCGATTACGAGCCAGAGCCTCATCGAGAACACCCCCGCGACCGAGACGGTGCAGTGCAGCAGCGGTGAAACGTGCGGGAGTTCCTGCCCGAGCGCCTGTACGACCTCGTAGTCCCGGCCACTACGGGGGCGGGGCGTGACCGGTCCTGCCCCGGGGTGCGGGGCGGGGCGTGAGGCGTCACACAACCTCGCGCCACGACACGAGAGTTGCCACGAACTGATGACTTCCGCCGGGACACGCCCGGCCCGCTGCCGCGACGCTGCCAGGATCGCCGCACCGACCACGACGCCGCACTCGAACACCCCGGGAGATCCATGGCCACCGGCACATCCCGCTCCGGCCCGCCGCACGCCCGCCCGACCCAGGGCAGCGGGGAGGTGAGCGGCGACTGGCTGCCGCCCGCGCAGTACGTCGCCACCATCGAGAACTCCACCCTCTACGCCTGCCTGGTGTTCACCGACGAGCAGGGCCGGCTCTTCATGCTGCACACCGCGCGGGCGGAGCACGGCCAGCGCTGGCAGCTGCCCGGCGGGAACGTCGAGAAGGACGCGACACCGTGGGACACCGCCCGGCAGGAGTGCTGGGAGGAGACCGGCCTGGAGTTCACCGGAGCGCCGGTGCTGCTGGCCGTGCACTACCTCAAACCCAGCACCGGGTGGCCGCTCGGCAAGACCGGTGTGATCTTCGACGGCGGCACCCTGACCGACCGCCAGCTCGACGCGGTGCGCCTGGACGAGCGCGAGCACACCCACTGGGAGGTCCACACCCTGGACGACTGGCGGACGATCCTCAGCCCTGCCCGATTCGATCAGGTCAGCCGGTGGCTGCTGGCACGCCACCCCGGCACCGCCCAGTACATGTGCGCCGACGACGCGGCCGCGGCGGCGGCCGACCGCCACCCGCACACGGCGGCGGTGAAGCGGTGACCGGCGCGGCGAAGGAGCCCGCCGAGGACGCCGGCACGGAGCAGGAAAACTACGGCCTGGAGCTGGGCTGGGATGCGGCCGACCGGGAGGTGCGGGCTGCGGGCGTGCGGCAGATCTCGGGACGGCTGCCCGGGGTGCTGCGGGAGGCGCTCGGGCTGGCGTGGCGGGTGGACGGCCGCGCCGTGGTCGTACTGATGGTGTGCCAGGTCGCCGCCGGCGCCCTGCAGGCGGTCGGGCTGCTGGCCACCACCTGGGCGTTCGGTGTGCTCCTCGGCACGGGCGGCGTCGCGGGCCGGCTGCACGCCGCGCTGCCGTCGCTGCTGCTGTGGGGCGTGACGAGCAGCGCGAGGGCACTGCTGGGCCTGACGGTCGCGGCGCTGTCGCGCCGGGTGGCGCCGCAGCTGACCGCGCAGGCCGAGGCGATGCTCCTGGAGGCGGTGGCCGGCGCGGAGCTGATCGCGTTCGAGTACCCGGGCTTCAGCGACCGCGCCGAGGCCGCGGAGCGTGGCGCGAACACCGCCGGGGATCTGGTCTCCGGCACCCAGGACCTGATCGCGTCGGCGGCCTCCCTGGTCGGCGCGGCAGCCGTGGTCTCCGTGCTGCACCCGCTCCTGCTGCCGCTGCTGGCCCTTGGGATCGCGCCGCGCTGGATCTCGCTGGTCCGCGCGCAGCACGTCGAGTACAGCTCCTACCAGCGCTCGATCCCCGACCGGCGGATGATGGGGGCGCTGCGCTGGTACCTGAGCGACAAGTACCCCGCCGACCAGGTCCGCGCCGGCACGATGGCCGCCTACCTGATGGGCCGCTACCGCCACCACGCCGCGCTGGTGCGCGACCGCGAGTACCGGGCGGCATGGCAGTCGGCGAGGATCGCCGCGGTGGGGTCGGCCGTTGCCGGGCTGTCGTCGCTGCTGCTGTGGGGCGCGCTGTTCGCGCTGCTGGCGAGCGGCCAGATGTCGCTGGCCCGGGCCGGGACGGCGGTGCTGGCGCTCCAGACGGTGAGCGCCGCGCTGTGGGGCATGGTGGTCGCTGCCGGGCGGCTCTTTCGCACCTCGACCTACCTGGGCTCCTGGCGGGCCTTCCTGGAGGAGGCCGCCGAACACCGGCTCACCCGCGGCACCGCGCAGGTCACCCGGGCGCGGTGTTCCGCGCCGAAGAGATCACCTTCACCTACCCCGACGCGCAGCGGCCCGCGCTGGACAAGGTCAGCTTCGAGGTACGGCGCGGGGAGATCGTCGGCCTGGTCGGGATGAACGGCTCCGGCAAGACCACCCTGTCCAAGTGCCTGGCCGGCCTCTACCTCGCCGACGGCGGGCGGGTGACCTGGGACGGCGCGGACATGCGCAACCTGGACCCGGAGTCGGCCTGGAAGCGCGTGGCGTACGTGCCGCAGCAGTACGCGAAGTTCCCGGTGACACTGGAGGCCAACATCACCCTCGGCCAGCCCCACGAGGGCGGCCGCGCAGCGGTGCTCGCCGCCGCCGAGGCCGCCGGCGCGCACCGGGTGATCGGCAAGCTGCGCAACGGCCTGGACACGCTGATGGCCCGCGCGTTCTGGGGCGGCTCCGGTGACCTGTCGGGCGGGGAGTGGCAGCGCGTCGCACTGGCGAGAGCGTTCTACCGCCCGAGCGACCTGCTGGTCATGGACGAACCCACCAGCGCGCTGGACGCCGAGGGCGAGCACCGGATCATCACCGGGCTGCGCCAGCAGTCGCACGGGCGCGCCACCGTGCTGGTGACCCACCGCCTGACATGCCTGCGGTACGTGGACCGGGTCGTCGTCCTCAAGGACGGCCGGGTCGTGGAGGAGGGCACCCTGGAGGAACTCCTCGCCCTGGCGGACGGAGAGCTGTCCCTGCTGTGGTCGCTCCAGCAGCGCGACGCATCGCCCCCGGACACCGCCCACGAAGAAGCCGACGCAGCCGCCGCCGGCCGGCAGCTGCGGGCCGAACTGGTGAAGCGCCTGGAAGAGGAGGCAGGCCTGACCGACCCGCTGCTGCGGGCGGCCTTCGCCGCGGTGCGCCGCGAGATCGTCGTCCCGCGCGGCTACGCCCCCCGCACCCAGATCGCCGGCACCGACCAGCGCATCTGGCAGCTGCTGGACGCAGCCCACCCCGGCGACCGGGACGAGTGGCTGCGCCTGGCCTACAGCGGCAGGTCCGTGATGCTCCAACTGCCCGGCCAGGACCCGGCCGCCGTGCCGCGCGGCCACCTCGCGGTCGGCGGCGGCTTCGCGTCGATGACCACCGACGCCACCGGCATCGTCCACCTGCTCCAACCCCTGCACCTGCGGCCGGGCATGCGGGTGCTGGAGGCCGGGACCGGCGCCGGGACGGTGGCCGCGCTGCTGTGCGAGATCACCGGCGAGGAGCGGGTGACCGGCATCGAGGTGGACCCGCTGCTCGCCCGCGCCGCCCGCCAGCGCCTGGCCGCCGCCGGGTACCGGCCGCAGCTGCTGACTGGCGACGCGCTGGCCAGCCGAGTGGGCGAGCAGTTCGACGCGATCGTGCTCTCCTTCTCGGTGCGCAGCATCCCAGCCGCCCTGCTGGAGCAGCTGGCCGTCGGCGGCACGATGATCGCAGGCATCCACACCGGCTCCCCCTCCTGGCCGGCCCACTGCCACGTCACCCGCACCGCGACCGGCTGGGACGCGGTGCTGCGCCCCTACGCCCGCGGCGCCACCGCCCCCGCCGCCGGGCAGGACTTCTGGCGCCCGCCCCGCCCCGGCACGGCGCCCGACACCGAGTGGGAGCACCGGCGGCGCACCAGCCGGATCGTGCCGGACCGGCACGGCGAGGCCGGGTTTTGGCTGGCCGCCGGCCACCTGCTGGGCATCGCCCAGGGCGCCGCCCCCGAGCCGGGGCAGTTGCTCCTGCACCACCCTGCCACCGGCTCCCGGACACTGCTCACCCCCGACGGCGACTCCTGGCAGGTGGCCTGGTCCGGCAGCCACGACCTGTGGACGGACGTCGAAGACCTCCACCGCCACTGGGTGCACGCCGGCAGGCCTGCCGAGTACCGGCTCGACCTGAGCGACCCGGCCCGCCAGCGCGCCCACAGCACGAGCGCAGGCCTGCCGTTGCGCTGGGAGCTGCCCGGCAACCCGCTGGCACCCGCACCCCGCAGGCCGACTCCCGCGACGGACCGGGCACCGGCCGGGTAGGCCCCGCCACCGCCGACCCGCCTTCCCCGCCCGAGAGGTTGAACCCATGCCGCCCGCCCGCCGCGAGATGGATGATCCGCACGCCCACGATCTGACGCTCGCCGTCCTCAACGCGCTTGGCACCAGCGTTCCCGTCTACGTTGTCCGCTGACCGCCCGAACCGATCCGAGGAGAACCGTGACCGACACCGCCGACCGGGTCCCCGACCCGGTGCACTACCCGCCCACGCTGATCCCCGCCAACCCGCGCCGGGTGCGGTACGAGGACCTCTTGGAGGGCCCGGAGACCGAACGCCAGGCAATCGCCCGCGAGCTCGCCGAGGAACTCGGCCTCAGCACCGCCCCGGACGCCGATGCGGCTTCCGAGTCCGGGGCGGGCGCGTGACCTCCCGCGTTCCGGGCCGGAGCCGCCGGCCGGGAGGGCCGTGAGCATGGCAGGGCGACACAGCCGTCCACGTGAGCCCCGGCGGGCCAGCGACGGTGACACCGACCAGCACCTGAAGGCGCTGACGACCGGGTGCCCGGTCATCGAGGAAGGCGTCAGCGTCCCGAGCGGAGGCGACGGCGTCTTCCTCCCCCGGCGCGTCTACCTTCCGGACGGCCATATGCACACCAGCCTGGTCCGCCTCGACGCCGCCGGGCTCTTCCCGTTCCCGCCGCCCGACCGGCCCCAGGCCGGTGAACCGTGACGGCCCGCCCGCTGCACTGCCCCTGCGTGGTGTCCGCGGCGCAGGAGACCAGTGGGCGCGGGAAATCGAAAAGTCCGCCTTCGACCAGGGGTGCCGGGAATCGCCGGGCTTCATCGGGCGACTCGAACAGCGGCAGGATCTCCAACCCGGACGCCATCCCCGACGCTCCATCAACTTCTGCGCAGTGCCCAGTTATTGGCGCTTTTGTGCGTCGTGACGGTGCCGGGTCGCGCTGTGCTCACCTTCCAGGATGAGGGGCTCTACGAATGATCGACTTCGAGGTGCTGACGGCTTCCGCCCGCCGCGAGGGAATCGAACGCTTCGGGGTCGGCGTCGTGGTCCGCGACCGCTCGGGCCGGGTCCTGCTGATCCGGCGGGCCGCCCATGACGTCCTGCCGGGCCTGTGGGAGTACCCGGGAGGCGGCCGCGAGGACGGTGAGGCGGTGGACGCCGGCGCCGCCCGCGAGCTCGCCGAGGAGACCGGCCTGACATGCCTGGACCTGGAGTTCGCGCGCACTCTGGACTTCACCAACACGAACGGCCGCCGGGTGCGGCAGTTCGTCTTCACCACCGTCGTGCCGGACGGCACGACCGCGGTCCTATCCGGCGACCACGACGACCAGCAGTGGGCCCGACCCGACGCTCTGCCGCACACCGGCGACGGGCAGCGCGAGGTCATCACGTGGCTGGCCGGCCGCCTCGCCACCCCCGGCTGGCGGCCCATCGGCAGCCACCTCACCACCATCGCCCGACCCGCCACCTACGCCAGCTTCCTCGTCACCGACCCCGCCGGCCGGATCCTCGGGATGCACTCGGCCATCGACCCGGCCGTCTGGGGTTTTCCCGGCGGGATGGTCGAGAACGGCGAGTCCCCGTTCGACGCCGCGGTGCGCGAGGCCCGCGAGGAACTCGGCCTGGATCTGGCCGCGGAGAACCCGCGGGTTCTCCGCCGCCGCCTGATCGCCGTGATCCACACCCAGGCAGACGCCGAGTACCCGGTGCCGGTCGTGGGCCACGTCTTCGACGGCGGCACCCTGACCGCCGAGCAGCAGGCCCGTATCCGCCTCGACCCCGCCGAGCACACCGAGTTCCGGTTCGAGACGGCCTACGACTGGCGCCACCACATGGACCTGGCCCACTACCAGCGGCTGCGGCAGGTCCTGCGCGCCCACCGCAGCGGACGCGCGCTCTACCTGGAACGCCCCGCCCGTCCGGACGACGACTTCGAGGGCGTGCTGGTCCTCGTCACCGACCCGGCGGGCCGCCTGCTGATGCACCTGCGCGACGCCGGCCCCGGCCCCTGGCCCGGCTACTGGACTCCGCCCGAAGGCTGGCGCGAGGGCGACGAGAGCGCCGAGGAGAGCGCGGTACGCGAGGTCCGCGAGGAGGCCGGCATCGAGATCACCGGGCTGCGGACCCTCCCCGGCCCCCACCCCGACCACGGCCTCCCGCTCACCCGCGTCCTGCACGCGACCTGGACCGGCTCCGAGAGCGACCTGGTACTCGGCGACGAGGGCCAGGCCCTGCGCATGGTCCCCCCGGCCGGAGTCCTCGACCTCCACGTCCCGCCCTACCTGCAGCACTACCTCCCGCTACTCACCAGCAGCCAGCCCGAAGGAGCCCGCCCATGAGTGCACCGACCGTCACCCGCCAGCCGGCCGTACCGCAGCCGTGGCAGCACCACAGCCGCGAGACCCTCCTGGACACCCGCTCCTACCTGATCCACCGCGACACGGTGACCCAGCCCGACGGCACCGAAGCGGCCTTCGAGTTCCACCAGGCTCAGGTCGACGCGGCGTTGACGGTCGCGATGGACGAGCAGGGCCGGATCGCCATGGTCCGCTACCGCTCCTACGTCCACGGCGAGGTCCTCACCCCGCCCGGCGGGAAGCTGGACCCGGGCGAGGACCCGCTGCAGGGCGCCCGCCGGGAGCTCAAGGAGGAGTCCGGCATCACGGCTGCCACCTGGAGCCCGCTCGGTGAGATCGCGCTGATGACCAAGTGCACGGCTCGCCTGCACATTTTCCTCGCCCGGGACCTGACGGTCGGTGAGCAGGAACTGACCGCCACCGAGACGGGCATGACCGTGGAGTGGTGGCCGCTCAAGGAGGCGGTGGCCGCCGCGATGGACGGCCGGCTCCTGCTGTCCGGGGCCGTGGTGTCGGTCCTGATGGCCGCCCAGGCCGTAGACGCAGCGAGGCGCGCGTGAGCGCCCAACCGGCGGACCCTCCGCCTCGCCCGACCGGCTCGAACCGACCCGGAGCCAAGGAATTGCCCCTCTTCCCCGGTGCGGCCAGCGCCTACCACACCCCGGTGGCTGCTGCGCGAGAGCATCCCGCGCACCCAGGCGCACTTCGCCGAAGACCTCGGGGTCGACCTCGGCACCGTCCAGGGCTGGGAGTCCGGGCGCCGGCCGCTGGCCAACACCCGCTCGGCGGATCTGCTGCAGCTGCGCCGCCGTCTGGCCCTGCTCGGTGCGGACGCGGGCCTGCTCGCGCTGCTCGGCACCGCGATGGACGCCGACCGCATCCTCACCGCGGTCCTGCGCCCGCCCGCCGACGGGCGCTGCGCGGATACACTCCGCGCTGGATCGAGGCCCGCACCGCCGCTACCGTCGCCGCCCGCCAGGGCGACCCCGGGCAGTTGCGGGACTTCATCGCCACCGCGCTCGTCGACGACCAGCACGGCGAGCTGGCGAATTTGGCGTACTGGTCGTACTGGCTGGGCGCCATGCCCGCCGACGCGCCCGACGACGGCTTCATGCACGCCCCCTCCCCGGCGGCGTGGAACCCCCTGCAGCTGTTCCAGGGCCTCGTCGGTTCCCTCCATGACGCGCCCGGCACGGTGGATCTGTACGTCCACTCGGTCACCACCCTGCTCGACCTGCACCCCTGGCTCCCGCTGGCCGATCCGCAGACCGCCCACCGGTTCGCCGGCCGGACCACCGAACTGCTCGACGGACGGGTGATCTCGCAGAGATCCCGCCACGACCTGGAGTCGGTGCAATACCGTCTACAGGAGACAAGCTGACGGAGGACCAGGTGAGCGACCGCCCGCAGGACGACCCGCAGGACGCCGGTACGGCCGCCCTGTTCTACGAGACCGGCGTCCTGCGCCGCGTCCCGCGCACCGGCTGGGGCCTGGACGGCATCCTCGGCGGCGAGAGCGTCGCCGACCACAGCCACCGCACCGCCGTCATCGGCGCCGCCCTCGCGGCCATGGAAGGTGCCGACCCGGCCCGCACCGCGCTGCTGTGCGTACTCCACGACCTCCACGAGGCCCGCACCGGCGACCTCACGCCCCTCGCCAAGCGCTACGTCGCCTTCAAAGCGGACCCGCGCGACGTCACCGCCGACCAGACCGCAGGCGCCCACCCGGCGGTGCGCGATGTCCTGGCCGGTGCCGTCGACGAGTTCGAGGCCAATGACAGCGCGGAAGCGCGCTGCGCCCACGATGCCGACAAGCTGGACTGCATCATCGCGGCCCTCGAGTACCGCGCGCAGGGCCACACCGCCGTCCAGGGCAAGATCGACCGGTGCCTGGCCGCACTCAAGACCGCCTCGGCCCGCCGCATCGCCGAAGCCGCCCTGACGACCGACCCGACCAGCTGGCAACCACTCTTCCTCGTGCCACCGGCAACGGCCCGCTGAACCCCGCCGCCCGACGGGCCTCCTCACCGATGCCTGGCGGGCCACGCATCCGGCACGAACATCCTCCCGTGGACACCGCCGGCGAAGTCCCCGCCACCTGCGCGGGTCCCGAGCCGAGCCCAGCGACCACTAGGGTGGGCCCGGTCAGCGGGACGTGGAGGTCGACGGAGCGCACCGCACGCGGCCACCGACCTCGGCGAACCTGATCGAGCGCCGCACCTGATCCACCCACCCGGCCCCGGAGCCCAGATGACCAGCACGAAGCAGGCCACCGTCGATGCGGTGGTGCTGACCATGAACGACCGCCCCGCCGAGTTCCCCGTGGCGATGGCCTCGCTGCTGGCCCAGGAGGGCGTGGACCTTCGTGTGGTGATCGTCGGCAACGGGTGCGAGCCCGACTTCGTGCCCGACGGGGTTCAGGTCGTCGCGCTGCCGGAGAACCTGGGGATCCCCGAGGGCCGCAACGTCGGGGCGGACGCGCTCGCCGGTCCGGAGGCCGGCGAGTTCCTGTTCTTCTACGACAACGACGCGAAGATCCCGGACCCCAAGGCGTTGGCCCGGCTCGTCGAGGAGGCCCGTCGCCACCCCGAGGCCGCCTACATCCAGCCCCGCATCGCCGACCCCGACACCGGCGTCACCGTGCGCCGCTGGGTCCCGCGCCTGCGCGCCGGCGACCCTGCCCGGCCCGGCACCGTCACGGCGATGGCCGAAGGCGTGATCCTGATCCGCCGGGCGGACTTCGAGCAGGCTGGGCGCTGGCCAGGCGCGTTTTTTCTCTACCACGAGGGGTTTGACCTGGCGCTAAGAATCTGGAACCTGGGCCGAACCGGTTACTACGCCCCGGACATCATCGTCCATCACCCGGCCTCCGACCCGGCCCGCCACGCCCTCTACCTGCGTCTGGTCGCCCGCAACCGGGTCTGGGTCGCCTACCGTCGCCTGCCCGCGCTCCTCGTCCCGATCTACATCACCTCGTGGATCGTCATCACGTCGCTGCGCATGCGGCGCGACCGCAAGGCGCTGGCCACCTGGTTCAAGGGGCTACGGGAGGGCCTGCGCGGCGGCCACGGTGAGCGTCGCCCCATCTCCTGGACCACGGTGTGGCGCCTGACCCGCGCCGGACGCCCGCCGGTCCTGTGACCCCACCGACCGGCGCCCGCTGACCGGCGGCGCCCGGCAGGGCGGGCGGCACGGTCGGCTCAGACTGCCGAGTCCACCGGCCGGTTCTTCCACCGCTCCTCCTCGGTCCGGTCGCAGTGGCGCCACGAGCCAGGGGACGAGCCGCGGCGCCGGCACGGCCGCGATCTGCTCGACGGGGTGGAGCAGCCCTCGGTCGCATAGCTCGGCCGTCCAGACCGTGATGCGGGCCGCCGGGTGGGCGGGGTTGACGCCGACCTCTCCCTTGGGGCCGCTCGCGCTGTTGAAGGGCAGGCAGATGCCCTGCGTGTTCCAGTACGTCCAGGCCTCCATCGCCTTGGCCTGCTCGAAGGCGTGGTAGAGCTGCGGGTAGCGGTCCAGCAGCCGCACCTCTCGGAAGAGCAGCTGGCCGAGCAGGTGCGGAGCGGCGTCGCTTACGAGCGCCAGGTCGGCGCGGCGGAAGGAAACGTCGCGGACGTCCTGGTGCGGGGCGAGGCTGGTGATGGCGAACCGGTGGGAGATGCGCCGGCGGACGTAGGCAGCCGCCCCGGCCGCGAGGCCGGGCTCGATGCGGCCGACGAGCTCGCGCAGCCGCGTGTGGCCGGGGTGGAAGCGGCCGAGGTCGAAGAGGG
Organism: Kitasatospora sp. NPDC024654; assembly: GCF_055559155.1. Taxonomy (NCBI): domain Bacteria; kingdom Bacillati; phylum Actinomycetota; class Actinomycetes; order Kitasatosporales; family Streptomycetaceae; genus Kitasatospora; species Kitasatospora sp. NPDC024654. Next base: position 6,601 of record NZ_JBVHLF010000116.1, on the reverse strand, counting down.
TGCCCATGCCGTCCACCGCGGTGAAGGCCAGGTCCTTGTAGAGGTGGTTGTTCATCTCCCCGCGGTCCGCGAACTCCCGGGTGTCGGGACTGGTGGAGTGGAGCATCAGGTACTCGGCCACAGTCTCGAAGTACAGGTAGCCGAGGTAGGGCAGGACGGGGACGGCGGCGGCGAGCGCCTCGGCGAACGGCGCGTCGGCGCTCGCCCGGCCCGCCGCGTTGTGCAGCAGCGTGTCCAGGAGCGGCGCGGCCATGCGCACCCGGTCGGTGACCGAGCGCATCACCTGCTCGTCCTCGGCGTCGGTCAGGGTGTGCCGGAAGGCGTGGAAGGCGGCCAGGTGGACGCCGCCCAGGCGCAGGTAGTCCAGGCCCTTCACCGGGCCGGGGCGCTCGGGCACGACGTCGATGACCAGCGGAATGCTGTCGCGGCGGCTGTCGAGGTCGGCGCGGCTGCCGAGCATGTGCGCGCCGAGGTTGTGGGGGCGCAGCGCGCCGCCGGGCAGGGCGGTGAGCGGCGATCCGTAGACGGCGCCGACCAGGCAGCCGGTGGAGGCGAGGAGCTGGCCGCTGGCGCGGACGGCGTCCACGGAGCGGGTCAGGTGCAGCAGGCGGATCGGCTCGCCGCTGGCGAGGGAGTCTAGCAGGGCGTTGTCGCGCAGCAGGTGCCCGTTGGGGGTCTGCTCGAGCAACTGGTACCAGTCGGCTTCGGATGCGGCCAGGCCCGTGGGCGCCGGCCGGGAGTCCGGGGTCATGGAGTCGGTGTGGGCATGGTCCCAGTCGGCGTGCACAGTGTCTCCTACTGCGGCAGGACGGCGTTCAGGGCGTGCCGGAGGGCCTGCGGGTTGGTGTCGCCGTCGAGGTGGGCCTGTTCGCTGTGGACCACGAGGTCGTGGGCGAGCGGTGGCGCCCAGTCGGGCAGGGGCAGGCGCAGCCGGGTCGGGTCGGGCCACCAGCGCTCCAGGGGGAGGCGGTAGCGGTCGAGGGCGTCGGCGGCCTTGAGGAGGTCCACCGGCAGGCGGTGCTGCTGGTAGGCGTCGGCCTGCTCGGTGCTGAAGGCGTCGTGCGGGACGTCGTGCAGGGCCACCGCGGTGATCGCCTCGGGGCTCGGCGCGGTGCCGAGGGCGGCGGTCGCGGTGGCGGTGTGGGCGGTGAGCCAGTCGGCGGCGCGCCGGCCGTGGCCGGGGTCGGCGCGGTCGTGGTGGCGGCGGCAGTCGTGGCAGGCGGCCGCGGCAGCGAGCGCGGCGGTGCGCTGAGGGCTGAGGCCGTACGCGGGGGCGAGGAGCTGGGCGAGCAGGGCGACCCGGGCGCCGTGCCGGACCCCGTGGATCGAGGCGGCCGTGCGCCGGCGGGCGAACCACGCCGTCTGCGGCACCAGGAGGAGCGGGCGGGGCCCGCTGGTGGGCGGTCCGCCCGCGTCAGCGGGGCGGTTGCAGGCGATCCACGACAGGGTGCTCCGGTCCAGGACCTGGTGGTCGGGAAGGCGGCCGGCCTGGGCCAGCTCGCGCAGCGTCGGCTCGGGCCGGCTCCGGTGGGAGGTCACGGAGCGCTCCTACAGGTCGGGAAAGTGGGCGCCGCTCGACAGCTGCGCCGCGGGTGAAGCCGCCCGCGCCCGGGCATGGGAGTGTCCGGGCGCGGGCGGGCGCCGTCCTTCGAAGGCGGTCAGTTCCAGATGGCGTGCAGCGCGTCGATGACCCGCTGCACGTCCTGGTCGGTCATGGCCGGGTAGCACGGCAGGGACAGCTGCCGGGAGGCGACCTGCTCGGTGACCGGCAGGTAGCACTCGACATCGCGGTAGGCGGCGAGCCGGTGGACCGGCTTGAAGTGCACGCTGGTGCCGATCCCGTGCACCTCGCGCAGCGCCTGGGCCACCTGGTCCCGGTTGCGCCCGGCTGCCGGGTCGACGAGCACGGGGTAGAGGAACCAGCCGTGCTCGACCCCGTTGAGGACGGCCGGCAGCTGCAGCCCCGCGAGGCCGGCCAGCTCGCGGCTGAACGCGGCGGCGATCTCGGCGCGGCGCGCGGTGAAGGCGGGCAGCTTGCGCCACTGCTGGATGCCGACGGCGGCCGTGATGTCCGGCATCGTGTACTTCAGCCCCGGCACGGTGACCTCGTAGTCGGCGGTGCGCCGCTCTCCGTGCCGCCGCCAGGCGGAGGCGTCGATGCCGTGCCGGCCCAGCAGCCGTGCCCGCTGGACGAGGTCGCCGCGGCCGACCAGCATTCCGCCCTCGCCGCAGGTGACGACCTTGTTGGCGTAGAACGAGAGCACCGTGAGGTCGCCGACGGATCCGGCCCGGGTGCCGTCGCGCCAGGCGTGGAGGGCGTGGGCGGCGTCCTCGATCAGCAGCAGGCCGTGGTCGTCGGCGAGCTTGCGGAACGCGGCGAGGTCGCAGGGCTGGCCGCCGTAGTGCATGACCGCGATGGCCTTGGTCCGTGGGGTGATCGCCTGCTCGGCCGTGGCCGGGGCGAGGTTGAGGGTGACCGGGTCTACGTCGGCGAACACCGGGGTTCCGCCGGTCTGGACGATCGCGTTGGGCACGGCGGTGAAGGTCAGACTCGGGGTGATCACCTCGTCGCCCGGCTCGATGCCGGCGGCCAGGAGGGCCAGGTGCAGGGCCGCGGTGCAGGAGGTGACCGCGAAGGCGTCTTCGGCCCCGAACGCCTCGCGCACGGCCTGCTCGAACCCGGCCGCCTTCGGTCCGTGGGTCAGCCAGCCGGAGCGCAGCGTGTCCAGGACCTCCGTCTCCTCCTCCGGGCCGAGCAGGGGCCGGTTCCACGGCAGGAACGGCGCTGCGGCCGGCCCGGCGAGGCTCATTCTGTCCCCCACGCGGTCGCGTACCGGGCCCCGTACCGCTGGCAGTCGGCGGTGTTCAGCCGGGCGACCTTCCCGGCGGCGACGGCGGCGACCAGGCCGCGGTGGTTGTCGTACTGGGCCTGGCCGGGGTCGGTGACCAGGCCGGACAGCACCAGGTCGGCGACCTCGCGGACCCCGTCCTTGAGCGTCGTGGCGCAGGCACCGGGCAGCGCCCGCTCGATCCGGGCGAAGGAGACCCGGTAGTCGCGGGCGTCCGTCTCGTCCCGCTCAGGCCCGCGGTCGATCACCGCGCCGGGCACGACTTCGGCCACCGTGGCGGCGATGTCGGCGATGGTGTGGTTCTCCGGGTCGCTGCCCACGTTCCAGGCGCCGGCCAGCCGCTGCTCCAGTACACCGGCGAGGACCCGTGCCACGTCCCCGACGTGCACCAGCGGCCGGCGCTGCGCGCCGCCGTTGAGCGGGATGCGCCCGGTGGAGGCGGCGGTGGCCGCCATCTTGTTGACCACCGAGTCCAGTCGCTGGCGCGGCGAGGAGCCGTGCACCGTGGCCAGGCGAAGGCTGGTCAGGGCGCAGTCCGGGCCGAGCGCCTCGGGCAGGTGCCGCTCGGCCAGCACCTTGGTGCGGGCGTAGATGCCCAGCGGGTTCGGTGCGGTGTCCTCGTCCACGGTGCCCTCGTGCAGCCCGTAGACGCTGCACGAGGAGAAGAAGACGTAGTGGCCGACGCCGGCCGCGGCCGCGGCCTGGGCGGCGATCAGCGGGGAGGCGTAGTTGAGCTCGACGGCCAGCTGCTCGTCGACCTGGCTGGCCGGCTCGCCGACGATGCCGCCCAGGTGCACCACCGCGTCCGCGCCCGCACTGGCCTCGGCCAGCAGGTCGGCGTCGCGCAGGTCCCCGCATACGAACCGGACGGTGCCCGGCAGCAGGACGGCGGGGTCGTCCTCGCGCTGGTAGATGAGCCCGTCCACCACGGTGACCTCGTGGCCGAGGGCGGCCAGGCGGTGGGAGGCGACGGTGCCCAGGTACCCGGCACCGCCCAGCAGCACGACTCGCATCAGGAGGATCCTTTCGGTCAGGCCGCGAGGGCGGCGGGGGCGGTGAACCAGTCCGGGACCGCGTCTGGGGTGGACTTGAGCCACGCCACGTACCGGTCGATGCCGTCGGCGAGACGGATGCCGGGCTGCCATCCGAGCAGGTCGGCGGCCCGGCGGGTGTCGGCGCAGCCGCCGAGCGGATCGCCCTCGGGCCTGGGCGTCTCGACGAACTTGGCGCCCGGGTAGTGGCCGGCGATGAGTTCGCCGATCTGGCGGACCGTCGTGGCCACGCCGGTGCCCACGTTGACGGTCCGGCCGGCCATGCGGTCGCTGACCAGGGCCAGGATCGTGGCGTGGGCGATGTCGTCGACGTGCACCATGTCGCGCACCTGCCGACCGCCGCCGTTGAGCCGGATCGGGCGGCCGGTGTGGGCGGACATCGCCATCCACGGCACCATCCACGAGTGCGAGCCGGGCTTGGGCACCTGCGGGTCGCCGTAGACGGAGAAGTACCGCACCGTGGCGTGCTGGGTGCCGGAGCCGTCGAGCAGCAGCCGCACCTGGTGCTCCGCCCAGACCTTGGTGTTGGCGTAGACGGAGATCGGGGTGAGCGGCTGGTCCTCGGTGAACCGTGCCGGTCCGGCGTCGGGGGCCGGGGTGCCGTCGCCGTACACGGAGGCGGAGGAGACGAACACCAGCCGCTTCACCGCGGACCCGGTGACGGCGTCCAGCACGGTCTGGGTGCCGTGCACGTTGCTGGCGAAGGCCACACCCGGGTGTCGGGTGCACGCCGCGACGTCCGCGTACGCGGCGGCGTGGATCACGAAGTCCGCCCGGCCGACCAGCCACTGCACGGTGGCCTGCTCCCGGACATCCCCGAGCACCACCTCGGCCGCGTGACGGTCCACCGCGAACCGGTCGCGCACCGCGTGCGGGTAGGCGTCGAAGCGGTCCAGGACGAGCGGGTTGGCCCCATGGGCCGCGAGCTGGGCGACGATGCGGCTGCCGACCAGGCCCCCGCCGCCGGTGACCAGCACGGTGGCCCCGGCCAGCTGCCGGAGCCGATCATCTGACGGAATGCCAACCATGAGGAATGGACCTCCCCTTGGAGTGCGCGAATCTGTTCCCCCAGTGAACCCCCGGCGCCACAACGGGGGTACCGTGTTCCCCCGCTCATCGCGTTCATCCTGTTCATGATCATCAATAGGGGTGCGAATTGACGGCACCGAAGGGCCCCAACAAGCAGCTGGCCGCGGTCGTCGAAGAAGCCGGGTACACGTACGAAGCCCTGGCCAGAGCGGTCAAGGCGGTTGCAGCTGAGTCAGGAGTGAAGCTGGGAACCTCCCGCTCAGCCGTGCACGCCTGGGTGACTGCGGGGGCGATTCCGGCGGGCAAGACCCCCCAGTTCGTGGCCGAGGCACTGTCGAGAAAGCTCCGCCGGCCCGTGACGGTCGGGGAACTCGCTCTAGGCTCAGATCTCATCGGGGACGACATCGCCCCGGATCCCCTCGCAGCCGCTTCCGATCTGGGGAGGCTCCTCGTGCACAACCGCCGCGACTTCATCGGCCTCGCGTTCTCCGCCTTAGCGCTCACCCTCCCACTCACCTACGACCCGAAGGCGGCTGCCGCCTCGCTGCGCGCCGCAGCCAACGGCCGCCGGGCCGGCTCGGACGAAGTCGGCACGGTCCGCCAGCTCACGCAGACGTTCCGGACGGCTGACGAGCAGCACGGCGGCGGGCACGGACTCGTCGCCATCGTCACCCTCCTCAACGACGACGTCATCCCGATGCTCGGCTCCACCTTCCCGAACGCCACCGTCCGGGGGGACGCGTTCGGCGCCGCGGCCGAGCTGGCCACCCTGGTCGGCTGGAAATGCCACGACCGCGGGTACGAAGGGGCCTCGCAGAAGTACTACAACCTGGCCTTCCAACTCGCCAGCGAGTCGGATTCGGCCGGCCACGGCGCATAGGCGATGCGCGCCCTGGTCCACCAGGCCCTCGACCTCAAGCAGCCGGCCAACACCGTCGACCTCGCGGAGTCCGCGCTGGCGCGGGCCCGCGGCAAGGTCAGCCGGCAGACGGAGGCGCTGCTGCTCATCACGGCCGCCCGGGCCCACGGCGCCAGCCGAAACGGGCGGGCCGCCGCCCGCTTGATCCTGGCCGCCGAGAAGTCCGCGCTGGCCCCCGACGACACCGTGCCGATCTACGCCGCCGCGGCCGGCCCGGTCGCAGCGACCGTCGCCTCCCACACCGGCAGGACCCTGACGGAGATGGGCGACCACGCGGCGGCGGAGCAGCACTACCGAGCCGCGCTCGCCGATCGGGTTCCGGGCACCTACCACCGCCTGCGCGGCCTCACGCTCGCGAACGTCGCCAAGGCGGTCGCCGCCCAGCACCGGCACGAAGAAGCCGTCGGCCTGTGGAGCCGGAGCGTGGAGCTGATGGACGGGGTCGCCTCCCGGCGCAACCGTCAGGAGCTGGACACCCTGCGCTCAGCGCTGGTCGTGTACACCCGGCGCGGCATCCCGGGTTCGGCCGACTTGGCGCAGCGGGCGTCGTCGATCAGAGACTTCTGATGAAGCCCTGTCGCCGCCTTCGCCTGGACGGCTCACGCCCCGTCGAGTGGGCCTGGTTCCATCCGGTGGCGGCGCAGGTCCCGCTGCTCTATTGAGCCTTCGCCATCTTCGAACGTGCTGGTCGGAGGGGCTGGCGTGGCGGCTTTCCGGGGTGCTCGTGCTGGTCGTGGGCAAGAGTCTGCCGT
>NZ_JBVHLF010000115.1:0-17584 GCF_055559155.1 Kitasatospora sp. NPDC024654 | reverse complement strand
AAGATCATCAGGGGTCGCGTCCGCTGCTTCCCCACCGGGGCGCCCTCCCGCCAGCCCTCAGGTCATCTCATGATCCGAGAACGCATCGGCCCTGGCACCAGCTACGGTCGGAACCAAGAAGGCACCGCCCTCACACCGTATGAGAGGTGCCGACCCGTGCGGCCGTTCCGAAACCCGGTTCGCGCATTTCGGCCCGAACCGCGCTCCGGCCAGGGCATCATGCCGGCATGCAAGTTGAAGCAATATCAGCGCTCGTGGCTTCAGGGGCCGCGCTCCTTGGTGTACCAGCTGCCTTGGTTGTCGGCCTGCGGCAGGCTCGCGCGGCCCAGCGAGCAGCCGAGGTTGCATCGCAAACGGCTCACGATCAATGGCGCGGCAATACGCGGCGGGAAGCCGCGATCACGTTCGTCCTGGCGGCGGAACAGCAACTGGAGACGATCAGGGCCCTCAAGATCGCTGATGAGAATTTCGATCTCGACGAGGTCGCGCAGTTGCGGCGGGAGCTGCTGAAGGCTCTCGCCTTGGTGCGGGTTGAGGGTCCGGAACCGCTTTCAGAGAAGGCTGCCCAAGTCTGGAAGACCTTGAACTCGGTCACACTCGACGTGGTTGGCGACCATCGGAGTCTCACTCCCATACTGCGGTTGCGCTCCGCAGCCGACCAAGGGGAGGAAGCCGCGAAGACGATCCTGAAGGAGATCAACCGCCCGCGGGAAGGCCCGGTCCCGGCAGCAGCTTGGGCTGCGCTGAGGGAGAGCCAGCTGTTGTCTTCTAAAGAGATCTCAGCGCTGGCTCGGCGCACCAGGCGGGACGGCCCTGGGTTGCGGCCGCGCCCACGACCGGCGGTCTCTTTTGGCGACTCGTACGCCCAGGTCCGCAGGGAACTTGGTGAATTCAGTGACTCGATTCGAGAACAACTCGACGCGTCTACCCCTGTCTTGTCGGCTCGCCGAGCCACCACCATTGGGCGGAGGAGTGAGCGCCGCGAACTGCTGTCCCCTGAGTGAGACGGCCTTGCTTACCAGATCGCTACGTGCGGATGGTGGCGGCAACGATGTTGTCGAAGGTTGGCAGACCGAGGAGACCGGCGCGGCGCTGCGTTCGCACCGGGCGTCGAGCCAGTTTCTGGCCGTCACAGGGTTGTGGCGTAGATGCGGACTGGTTGGCCCGAGCGGGATGTGGCCTCCCGCTCGTGGGAGAGACCGATCTTCTCGGCGACGCGCTGGGAGGGCGTGTTGTCCGGGTGGATGATCGCGATGAGGCGCTTCGCGTCGAGGAACTCGTGGGCATAGTCGCGGCAGGCTGCTGCTGCCTCGGTGGCATAGCCGTGCCCCTGACGGTCGGAGCGGACGTGATAGCCGACCTCCAGGTCGGTAACTCCTTGGATTTCTTGGGGTGTCAGGCCGCAGTCGCCGATGAACTCGCCGGTGGCCTGGAGGGTGACCAGCCAGAGCCCGAAGCCTTCCTGCTGGTAGAGGCGCTGGTTCCAGTCGATCCAGGCCAGGGCTTCCTCCCGGGTTTTGGGGCGCGGGTAGTAACGCATCACTTTCGGGTCGCCGAGGAGCGCGGCCATGTCATCGAGGTCGTCTTCGGTCATGTGCCGGAACGCGAGTCGTTGGGTGGGGGTCGGGGGCCGGTGTTGGCGGTTCATGAATGCTCCTTCTTCGGACGTAGGGCGACGTCGGCGGCGTAGGCGGCCCAGTCGCCGGCGGATGCCTTCTGCCACTGGACGGCGACTTGGATGTGGATGCCGAGCCTCCAGGCGAGGATCGCGGCGGGAAGCTCGGTGGCGAGGGTGAACAGCGCGGCGGAGCGGTCTTCCCTGGGTTGGAGGCCGATTTTCTGCAGGCGAATGCCGAGTTGGGAGTCACCGACGGCTGTCCGGGGTGGCCTCCAGGGAACAGCCAGGGCACGTCGTCCGGGGTTCCGATCCTGGCCTTGCCCCGGCGGGTGGCTATGAGGTCGCGGACGAGAGTAGCCAGGGGCACGGGCAGAACGACCGGGGACGTGCCGAACGTGATCTCGACGCGCCCCTCGTCCAGGCGGATGTGATCGACAGCGAGGCGGCTGATGGTGGCGATGCGCTGGGCATAGAGGACCAGCAGGAGGCCCGCGAGCGGGGCCTGACGGCTGGCAGCCAATGCCCCGGACCACGGGCGCCTTCGTCGCCGACAAGGACTCGTTGATCAAGCCCAGCTGGTCCGGCCGGGTGCAGATGCCCGACGGCGAAGAGGGCCTGTGCCGACTTGCCTAGGTGCACTGGTAGGAACTGGTGCGAGACCACGGCGAACGCGCCGTTCTCGGCGGCGCTCCCATGGTCCTGGCCCACCGGGGTCGGAGGAGGCTGCTCGCCTCGGCCTAACCGCTGGAAGAAGGCCGTACGTTCGGCCGGACTCAGCAGCTCGACTGCGCTGTCGAGGGTCTGCTGTGACTCGTTGGTGCACACCACCGATGCGCCCCCTCTGCGCCAGTTGCCCACCGTGGCCGGGGAGATGCCGGGATGCTCCGCGAACCTGCGGACGGACATCCGCAGGCTCTCTTGCAGCACGACGGCCTCGCGCCCGGTCCACCTCTCGACCGCGACCACGATCCCACCCCTCTCCGGCTTCGCCTGGGCCGAGTGTTACACCCCTGGCACACCGGTGGTACAAGCGGGCCTCTTTCTCAACTGCGCTGATCGCCATCCTTGTTCACCAGTGGCGGCCGTGTGGCCGTCCGACAGCGATCGGAAGGTGAGAGATGGGGGCGTGTCAGAACAGGGCCGGAGCGGCATGCGGTCCAGACGGGACTTCGTGTTCATTGCAGGCCGCTAATCGGAAGGTCGTCGTAGACCAGCTCGAATCGGTCCGCAGGAGCCGTGACCTGGAGCAGCTCCACCGGCGTGCCGGCGTCATCAATCAGCAGCCGCTCGATGGACAACGCGGAGCTACCTTGCGGCATGTCAAGGACACGCGCTTCGTCCACGCTGGCTTCCCGATACCTCACTCGCTCGCTGGCCGAACGAACCGTCAGACCGTGCGCGAGGAGAGCTGCCAAGGCTCCGCCGGTGACCTTCTCGTTGGTGTCCAGCCTTGCTTGGCGGGCGGTCCTGATCGGGTACCACGCATGCTGGATCTGGAGCACATCCTTGCCGATCATGGCGTGCCGAGCCCGGCAAACAGCGCGGAAGCCGTCCCCTGCGGTGAGGCCGAGCTTGGCCGCGACGCTCGCCGGCGCCTCGCCCGTGGAGACCTCCACCAGAGCCATCCGGCCGTCCAAACCCTGCTGCGCCGTCGCAGCTTCCCAGGGACCTTGACCGCTGCTGGGCTCCAGAGCCATGCCGTACCGGCTCAAGGGGATCTTGATGACCGTTCGGTCTCGCACGATGTACCCGACGCCACGCTTCACGCGGACATACCCCCGGGTAACCAGGTGGCGGTAGGCCGCGGTGACCGTGGCGTTGGAGTTCCATCCTGCGGCGACCAACTCCCGTACCTGGGGCAGCTTCGCGCCGACGGGATACACGTTGGCGTCGATGTCGCTACGCAGCTCGGCCGCCAGGGCTTCCCACCGGTTCTCCGCCGGAGCCATCGCTTCACCCCCTCTACTAGTGGCTCTTGCAGTGTCGTAACAGTGAACCACACCATGAGTTGTTGCGGAACTACTCGCGATTCATGGACTAGTTACGTAACTAGCTTGACTCCGGATCTGATGGCGTGTCATCGTGGTGATGTCGCCAGCCGGACGGGGTCGCATCCCAAAGGCCGGCGGCGCCCAGCCCAACCGCCTTGCCGATTCCAGGGGTCGCATCTCGGAAAAGCACTGCGGGCCCCGGGGGTCGCATCCCCGAAGCCCGCAGCTCGGCGGTCCACAAACGCCTCAACGTGACTGAGGAGTGAACGCCTTGACCAGCATCCTGCCGTATGCCGGCACCGTCGAGCACATCGGACTCCCGGCCGCTAGCAGCACCCTGTGCTGCTCCGCCGCCCCGAAGGCGGGGTGGTGACGATGGCTGTGCCGCCCCCTGTGCCGCCCATCGACTCCAAGCAGCTCGCTGACGCCACCAAGGCGGTCGGCCGTCTGGTGCTCGCTGGCCTGCTTGGCCGCAAGGGTGGTGGCAGCAAGTGACCAACGAGCAGCTGCGCGCCGCCGCCTCCGGCCTCGGTGCCGAGATCACCTCCCACGTCACCACCCACGGCATGACCGGCCAGCCGCCGGCCGACGCCCAGATCCCCAGCCCCCAGCCGGCCCCGGAGCCGGCCGCTGGTCAGGGCGCGACGGGGGGTGCGTCCTGATGAGCCTGCTCTCCGCCGCCGCCAACTTCCTCGGCTTCAGCACCAGCACCGGCAGCGCCTCGTCCTGCAGCACCTCGACCTCGACGGGCGCGGCGTGGCACTCCGCCCCGCTTCCGTCCGGCGAGCGTGAGCAGCACCCGCCTGCGGCCACCTACGTGGGCGGCCGGCGGGCCTACAGCCCGGACCCCTACGACGGCTCGAACCCGCACGTCGTGCGGAACTTCGGCCACCCGGGCCCGTGGCCCGAGGTGCCAGGACAGCAGTGATCCCCGCGTCGGCACCGGACCCTGATCCGGCGCCGGCTCCCACTCGCACAGCTGCACGGCTCCCCGCCGCCCTCTCCTCGGCCTCTTCCTGGCATGTCCATGCCCTGATGGGGCTCCGGGAGTGGGCGCCGGACCCGACAGCGTCCAGCACCTGATGCACCACCACAAGCACCCGGAAGTCCGGCCCGAGGGGGCTGGCCAAGGAAGTGCCCGTGACTTGAGAACTCAACAGCGTGCCAAGACAGAACGGCCCCGGCGCCGCGAGCGTGACGCCCGCCCGGGGAGCACCACCACACACTCGACTGCTTCCGCAGCACCTTCGGCACGGGGACACCGCCGCCCCGCTCAATCCAGGCGCGATCGACCCGGTCACCAGCCGGGCGATGAGCGGCCGATCCCGCCCCCTGGCACAGGGCGCGGCCGTCACGCACCCCTTCTTCACCTCGAACGCAGACCAACCAGGTCGCCGCCCGGCCAGCCAGGCCGGCGGCGACCACCTGCAGCCCCGCCGCTGGCCTGGGCCTCCCGGTGCCGCCCGCCCAACTGGGGCGCAGCACCGGGAGACCAGAGGAGCCACGGGACCGCCCAGGTCCCCTCCACCACCGTGAAGGGAACAGCACCGTCAACAAGCTCAACAGCACCGCCCTTCGTGCCGTCGTCGCCTCGGTCGCCCTGACCGGCGTGTTCGCGCTGGCCACCGCCGTTCCCGCCTCCGCCCAATCCGACGTGCTCGGCCAGGGCTCGGTCCCCTCGGCGGTTGCGGACCTGCAGCAGCAGCTCAACAGCGAGCTGTCCCAGCTCCCGGCGCTCGACACCGACGGGAAGTTCGGCCGCTCACCGCTGAGGCCGTCCGCTGGTTCCAGGGCTGCGCCGGCATCAAGGCCGACGGCGTGGTCGGCCCGCAGACCCGCGCCGCGCTCGCGCCCAACCGCGGCGGCCGCAAGGCCGACGACCCCGCATCACCGTCGCGGCGCACTGACGGCCCAACACCACCGCGTGCTGCCGCCGGCCTTCCTGGTCGGCGGCAGCACGGGTACCCACCCGCGCCTCTGCCGGCGCGCTTCCGACGACTCCCGACAAGGGGGGAGCACCGTGCACTTCTTCGCCTACTTCTTCGCCACCGCCACGGCCGGCTCCGGTGTGGCGCTGCTGGTCTGGGCCCTCGTGGCCGCCGCGCACCGGCGCAACAAGTCCAAGACCGCCACCCGCGGCCGCTGGAGCGCGCACCACACGGACCCGGCCACCCTCATTGCCGAGCAGATCCGGAAGGCGGCCAGTAGCGATGTCTGACACCGCCACCGGAACCTTCAGCGGCCTGTTCGCCACCGTCGCCCCCGGCCCGGGGGAGGTGGACGCGGTCGAGATCGTCGATGCCGAGATCGTTGAGGACACCCCGCCCGCGGGGCCAGCAAGCCACGGCACTGCCGACTGGATCGACGTCGCGGTGATCGTGGACGTGTCCGAAGCCGACCTGGGGCCGGAGCGGGCGCCGTACTGGTGGGAGACACCGCGGGTGTTCGCCCCGCCCCCGCCCCCGCGGCCGGCCGAGCCACCCACCGTCGACTGGTCGACGACCCCCGCCCCGTCCGCCACGCTCCCACCCTACGTTGCTCCGCAGCCGCAGCCTTACGGCGCGCCGCCGTGCCCGCCACCGCCGTGCAACCCGTGCCGGCCCGGCAGCCTGCCGTACTGCGGCGGCTGCACCGCCAACCCTGCCGGTCCGGTCCCGGTCGAGCTGGTCGCCCCGCAGCCGGTGCCGGTCATGGTGGTGGGACCGCCCGAGCCGCCCGAGTCCTTCTGGGACTTCTCCTGGCTCCAGCTCGCGGCCAACGCCACCGCCGCCGCGGCGGCCGCCGTCCCGGCCTGGGCACTGCACCACTACCTGCCGGGCCTGACCGACGGCTACGGCGCCGATGCGGCGGCCGCGGTCACGATCCTGTGGGGCGGCAAGCCCGCCCTGCGCTCCCTGGCCTGCGCCAGCGCCGCCTACTACGGCTGCCACTGGTTCCACGCCAACGGCCCCACCAGCGCTGCCATCGAACTCGGGGCCATCGCCCTGCCGTTGATCGGCACCAAGCTCGCGAAGGTCTCCATGCTGCGCCGCTCGGCCGTGTGGACCGCCATCCTCGCCGGCTGCTTCTCGCTCCCGGCCGTTTCCGAAGCCCTGACCTGGCTCACCACCGCATTCACCGGAGGACACTGATCATGGACGTCACCCTCGGCACCTACGCCACCGTCTTCGGCCTGACTGGCTGGCGGCTCGTCAAGACCTACGGCCTGTGGAAGGTCGCCCCCGGAAGCCGCAACCACACCGAGCTGCTCCCCTACGGCGCCGGCACGGGCCTTGGCGTCGTCTCGGGCCTGTGCGCCGGAGGCATCCTCGGCGGCCTGGGCTGGCTCGGCTACAAGGCCGGCGCCTGGGGCGGCGAGCTCAGCCTGTGGGGCACCACCGGGGCTCACTCGGCCGCCCAGTTCCACGGCGCCGACCCCACGCCGGTCGGCGGGGGCGGCTCGCTGCTGCTGTTCGTCGGCGGCATCGTCATCGCGGCCATGTGGAAGTCGATCCGGGCCCTCGACAAGCGGTGGCTGCGGCTCGGCTTCATCAACGGCGCCGCCCTGAGCGCCGTCCCGCTGATCACCTACTACGCCAACGCTGGCCTGTCGAAGGGCGGGGACGCCGTGCTGACCGCGCTCAACCACGTCGCTTCCACTCGCTGAACCCGCCAGAAGGGGGACCCCGCCCATGACCATCGACCTGCACACCGAGCCGATCGAGGACGAGATCCTCGAAGGCGAACTCCTGGACGACGACGACCCGGGCCCGCGCCCGGCCGAGCCGGACCCGTGGTGGCAGCGCCAGCTCGGCCACGCCAAGACCGGCTGGGCGGTCCTGAAGGCCGAGCGGTCGGCCTGGCTGTTCGTCACCGAGGACCACCTGACGGACCGGGCGGTCGCGCTCCACATCCTCAACACCCGCTACCGCGCCTGGGAGCAGACCCGCAAGGCGGAACACGGCACCCTCGCCGAGCGCGCCAAGGAGCACACCAAGGCCGCGAAGAAGTCCGGCTTCGCTGCCCAGGCCCAGGACATCACCCCCGCCGCCCACACGGCCGCCAAGCGCGCCGAGCTCACCGCCAAGACGACCGCCGCCCAGTGGGAGCAGAAGGCGGCGGCCGTCCTGGCCCGGGCCTACACCGGGCACGTGCCGGTGTCCCCCGGCGAGATCCACGACCACCGCCGGCGCATGTCCCACTGGCGCCGGGTGCGCCTGGCGCTGATGGTCCTGGGCACCTACGGGCCGGTGTACCTGGTCGGTGGCCTGCACGCGCTCGCCGTGGAGGGCGTGGCGACCGGTGCCGCCGTGGTCCTGAGCGCGTGGGGTAAGGGCGTTTTCAGCAGGTGGCGGTCAGGGCGGCGCGCCGAGCCCGCCCTGGCCTACCCGGTTCCCGCCGGCGCTCTGGTGCTCGCCCTCCCCGAGCAGACCGGCACCGCACCGACCGCCGACCAGGCGACCGGCCAGGGCGAGGACGGCGCCGCGTCCCCGGTGCCGCCCAAGGGCGACCCGTACCCGATCCGACAGGTCCAGAGCGTGCAGCAGGCCGGGGAGTGCATCCACCTGGCGCTGCTCGCCGAGGGTCTGGCGGTCGGTCAGGTCACCGATGTGACCCAGGAGCGGTGGGGCTGGCGCGCCATCGCCCACCTGACGAAGGGCAGGCCCGCCGGCCTGGTCGCCAAGCTGGCGGACCTGGAGGTACTGCTCGGGGTGCGCCAGGGCGGGGTGATGGCCCAGCCGCAGAAGGCCGCCGCCGGATCCGTGGTGCTGCGGGTGATCACCGGCGACCCGTTCGACCCGATGCCGCCGCACCCTGTCTACCCGCCGCGCTCGAACAGCATCCTGAAGCCCATGGTGCTCGGCCCGTCGATGGACGGCGAGCCCACCAGGATCACCCTGGCCGGGCAGAACATCCTGGTCATCGCCGACACCGGCGGCGGCAAGTCCGCGATCGTGCGCGACCTGGTCGACTACATCACCAGCTGCACCGACGCGGTGGCGTGGGACATCGACCCCACCGGCCGCGGCTTCGGTCCGCTACGACGCCTGGCCGACCGCAGGGCCTACACCGAGGAGGAGATCGACGCGGCGCTGGACGCGGCCATCGCCCGCGCCCAGGCCCGCGCCCGCGAGATGGGCGACGACGTCGACAACTGGCAGGTCACCGACGAGTCCCCCGCCGGGTTCGTGATCATCGACGAGCACCCGCAGCTGACGAACAAGCAGAAGCAGAAGGTGATCAAGCTGGGGCGGATCGGCCGCAAGGCCCGGTGGACCGTGGTGCTGATCTCGCAGGACGCCACGTCCGATGTCGTGGGCGACGCCATCGCCGACGCCTTTCCCATCCGGATCATGCTGCCCTGCCGCAAGGCCGACGTCCCGCTGGTCGTCGGCTCGGACACCGCGATCTCCGAGGGCTGGATGCCGCACCGACTCAGCCCCTCCCCCGGCGACTGGGACCCCGCCGACGCCGGCTGCTTCTACATCATCGCGCCCGGCCTGCGCGATCCGATCCTGCGCAAGGCCACCCACCTGGACGCCGCCACCGCCCTGCTGCGGGCCAACGAACGCCTGGCCGCCGGCATGGCAGCGTCCGGCTCGGAGGGCGAGGAGGAAGACGAGCTGCCCGAGGCGCCGGAGATCCTCGCCGTCCTACGTGACGCGTTCGACGCCGAGGCCGCCAAGTACCTGACGCTCGGCCAGCTCCATCCGCACCTCGTCCAGGCCGACCCCGCCAGGTGGGACCGGTGGCAGGACAAGCCGGAGCAGGACCGGCTCCGCGAGATCGGCAAGGCCCTTGCGGCCGACTTCCGACGCGCCGACATCGAGCTGTCCACGGTGCGCCTGGACGAGCTGGAGGGCAGCCCCCGAGGCATCCGGCTGACCGACCTCCAGGACGCGCTCCGCGACTACGAGTGATCGACGCGGCATCGGCTCCGGATCGGCCGACGATCGGTTTCCGATCGGCGCCAAGGCCGGCCGACGGCCGATCAGCATCCCGCCGCAACCGATCGCCTACCGATCGGGAAGCCAATGCTGACCTGCGGAAACCATTCCTGCCGATCAGATCCGCACACCCCCCGAAAACGGCCCTGGCGCCCCCGCTCCGGGGCCGTCCCACCCCTGCCGCTGGCCCGTTCGCCGCCAGCCGCGCCGCCCGCGCGAATCACCACGCACCGTGACCGAGAGAGACAGGAGGTCTCCTGCCATGACCCCGGCCCGCACCACCACGCGGCGCACCCGAACCGCCCCCAAGACCACCGCCAAGAAGATCCCTGCGGCCCGCCCGGCCGCCGTCCCGGAGCCCGCCACCGCCCTCGCCGATGCGCCCGAGCGACCCGCCGCCGACCCGGTGCGGGCCGACGCGGCCGACCGCGCCGCCGACATCCTGGCCGTGGCCGAAGACGGCGCCACCGCACTGCTCCAGCAGGCCGCCGGTCAGCTGACCACGGTGGAGCAGTGGGCGGTGGAGGCCGAGCAGCTGCGCGCCGACGCGGCCGCCGAAGCCGAGCACCTCGTCGAGCGCGCAGACCGACAGGCGGTGCGGATCCTCGCCGACGCCCGACAGCAGGCCGACCAGGTCCTCGCCGATGCCGAGTCGGCCGCGCGGGAGCAGCGCGAGCGGGCCACCAGCGACGCCGAGTCCCAGGCCGGCCTCCTCGTTGAGGCGGCCACCACCCGGGCCAGCGCGCTGCTGGCCGATGCCGAAAAGCGTGCCGAGCAGGTCCGCGGCCGGGCCGCCGACGATGCCCAGCGCATCGTCACCCAGGCCGAGGAGCAGGCTGGCGAGCTGGTGGCCGCCGCTCTGGCGGCCGCCGACGAGCAGGTCGCCAAGCTGATCGGCGAGGCCGAGCGGGAGGCGGCGGCGACCCGTCGCCGCGCGGCCGCCGACCTCACCGACGTCAAGGAGCAGGTCGCGGACGCCCGGCTCGACCTCGGGCGGGTCCGCGCTCGCATTGGGCAGGACCGCGAGCACGCCGAGCAGGACCTGACCGCCCGTCGCCGGCTCGCCGCCCAGGTCCAGTTGGACGCCACCACGGCCGCCGACCGGACCCTGACCGAGGCCGCGACCGCCGCCGAGCAGATGCGCACCACGGCCGTCGCCACCGCCCAGAAGCTGCTGGCGGAGGCGGAGGAGCAGGCCGAGCGGCTGACCGAGGCAGCCCGGACCGCGGCCGACGGCATCCGTGAGGACGCCGAGAGTGAGGCGCGCCAGCTGCGCGAGCAGGCGGAAGCCGAAGCGCGCGAAGCCCGGGAGGAGGCCGACCGGCAGGCCGCGCAGCAGCGCGAGTACGGCCAGCAGGAGATCAACCGGCTGCACGAGGAGGCCCGAGGCTTCATCGCGGAGGAGAAGCGGCTGGCGTCCTCCGCCCGAGGCCGGGCCAACGCCGAGGCCGAGCGGATCACCACCAAGGCCAACAGCGAGGCGCAGCAGATCACCACCAAGGCCGAGGCCCAAATCGCCAAGGCCCAGCAGCAGGTGAACGCGGTCAAAGCCCAGGTCGAGGCGCTGCGCGCGGAGCAGGAGCGGCGCGAGGCGGCCGAGGCGGCCCGCCGTAACGGTCGGCTGCGCCGGGCCTTTCGACGGCTTCGGGCGGCCGCACCGACCCGCATGCAGATCGTCCTGTGGTGCGGAGTGGCGTACACCGCTCAGCACGAGCACGACCTGGCGATGATGGCCGGGGCCGGCACCTACCTGGCCTGGCTGCTGGCCGTCTGCGTCGACGTCTGGCTGGTGGAGGCCACCCGGGTCAAGGCCCGCAAGGAGACCGGCATCGCGCTGCTGGTGGTGATGCTGTGCCAGATCGCCAGCCTGCTCGCCTCCCTTCACCTGCTCGGCGTTCACCAGGATGCTCACGGAGCGTGGCAGGTCGAGTGGGGGCTGGCCGTCCCGCTCGCCATGGTCGTGCCCGTGGTCATCTGGCGCGTGCACGAGCTCGAAGAGCACGCCAAGGGCGCTCACGGCGAGCGGGCCGCGCGCGGGGCCGAGCGGACCCCGCTCACCGAGGCTGAGAGCAGCGCTCACGACGACCCTTCCCCGCGCCCGCCGACCGGCGGTCAGCCGGAGCCCGCCGCGCACAACGCCCTGCTCCCCGGGGCGGGCGCGCACGGTGAGCGCTCACTTGAGCGCGCGATCACCGCAGGTGGTGGGACCAATGGCGCTCAGCCCCCGCTCCCGGCGGCCGCTCCCGTGCGCGCCAGCGCTCAGCCCGAGCAGCCGCTGAGCGACGCCGCGCTCATGTACGCGCGCAAGGCGATCGTGAGGCCGCTGTACGACGCGCTCGGCCGCCGCCCGCGCGCAGTCGAGATCCACGCGGCGCTCACGGCGCAGGGTCTGCTCACCGGCGACCCGGTGAAGACGCGCTCGACGTGCCAGCGGGTGCGCGACGCCATCGAGGCGGACGAGCCCGCGCTCAAGCCCACCGTGCGCTCTGCGTAACCGCAACGCGAAGGGCCCCGGGATGCACGAATCACCCCGGGGCCCAGGCACCAGAGGTGCCGGCGGGCCGGTCTCGTCCCCGGCCCGCCCTCATCCTCCCGCACTCACCGCACAGGTCGAGCCCTTCCCCGCGGTCCGCTCAGCTCGACCCGCCACCGTCCCGCCGTCCCGCCCCGTTCCCGACCCGCACCGCCCACCGGCCACAGCCGGTGGGCGGTCGCGGTCCTCGGGGGCGAAGCCGGCCGACCGGCCGACACCGACACCCAGGAGGAACACCGTGCACTGGCCCGCCACCCAGACCACCCGCACCGCCACGCCGCCCAAGCCGCTGCCCGGCACCTACGCGATCTACCGCGACGTCGACCGCTACCTCACCGGGGAGAGCGGCCACACCAAGATCCGCCGCGTCCTCGACGACCGCGGCCACATCTCAGGAGACCGGGTGCGGCTGCTCGTCCTGGCGACCGAGGAGATCACCGAGTCCGCGCCCGCTACACTCGCGCGTTCGATCCGTCGGAATTCATGCTCGACATCGACACCGCTCCGCTCGACCCCCTCGGCGAGGGAACGGTGATGACCGCCGCCGGCGCCTGGCTCGCCGCCCAGCACCGCCCGAGCGACTCCCCCACCAGCGCCACCGCGCTGCCGACCGGCCACAGCTCCACCGCCGGCGACGACCGGTGAGCCGGGCCGCACCCGGACCCCACCCACACCCGCTCACCCCGGCGCAGCTGCCGCCCGGCACCGACTGGTGGCACACCTGCCCACAGTGCCGCTCCCCGATCCAAGGCGGCCCCGCCGGCCTGACCGCCCACCAGCGCATCGCCCACCGGCCCGACCCGTCCGACCGCCGCATCCCGATCAGCATCCACCTCGACCGCTGAGGAGAACCAACCCCGATGACCGTCATCCCGCTCGACCCCAACTCCCCCGCGTCGCACACCGTGGGCATTGACTTCGACCAGACCTTGGTCGACCACCCCGCCTGGCGCGACGGCGAGGTGTACGGCCAGCCCCTGCCCGGCGCCATCGAGGCCTTGCGCGCCCTGGTGGACGTGAGGTCCGTCTTCGTCTTCACCGCTCGCCACCCCCGCTTCCACCAGGATGTCGCCCGCTGGATCACCCTCCACTCCGGGCTCGACGCGATCGTGGACGATGACCCCGCCCGGGCCTACTGGCTGAGCCGCCAGCAGGTGCTCGTGACGAACAAGAAGTTGGGCGCGGCCCTGTACATCGACGACCGGGCCCTGCGGTTCGAGGGCGACTGGGCCGTCACGCTCGACGAAGCGGCCCGCCGCATCGGCCACGCCCCCGGTCTCGCCGCCGCCCCCGTGTCCTGACGCCTTCGGCCCTCATCGCGTCCGCACCGGACGGCACCCCAGCCGAGCAGCGCTCCACCAGGTCGGGCGACCGACGCCGCTCACGCGGTCGGCGTCGCTCGGCCCACCCCTGCGGATCCCGAATCGGAGAGGAACGATCATGAGCAGCACCGATCTGCACACCACCGCCAGCACGACGGACAGGCCGGCCATCCCCGGCCAGCGCACCGACCACACGGTCACGGGCGCGGGCCGGGCGACCGACGGCCCCGTCCACGGGTACTTCGGCCTCAGCTACGCCAACTACCTCGTCGTCCCCCGCACCCTGCTGCAGTCCATGCCGCGGGACTGGCAGGAGCGCTTCGTCGCCTGCCTGCAGGAGCTGGAGCACGCCTTCGAGCACGTGCCGCAGGCCGAGGCCTACGAGGTGACGGCCGTGGTGGAGCGCAAGGCATGGACGCTGGACGCGCCCGACGCGGCGGCCGCCCGCGTGGAGCGGATCCAGACCGAGCCGGGCGGGCCGGTGCTCTACTTCCGCGACGGCGTCCAGATCGACTCCGACGACCTGGTCCCGGTCCCGGCCCAGGACACCGTGCCGCACTACAACCGCGGCCGCACCTACATCCCGCCGGCCACCGACCGCTAACTGCGCGCCCCGCCGGGAGCACCACTCGCACCCGGCGGGGCGCGCACCACCTCCCCCAGCCCGGCACGGCCAATCACCGACCAGACAAGGACCCCCAGACATGAACAGCAACCTCCCCGCCCCTCCCCCGACCGTCCGGCCCACCTCCATGACCGTCGCCGACCTGCGCCGGGCCCTTGACGGCGTCCCCGACCACATCCCGGTCCTGGCCGCGATCTCCGACCCGTACAACCACGACCTGACCGACGAGGTCGAGATCGTGGCTGTGGGGTTCGACGGCGCGCTGGTCATCGAACTCCACGCCACCTCCCCCGCGCAGCCGGCGCTGCCGCTCGCCGGCCCGGACCTGTTCGCCGCTTACGAGGGCATCGCCCTGCTTGCCCAGGCCCATGCCGACAGCACCGTCGCGTTCACCGCCGGCCTGATCAACGGCATCGCCCCGGGCGCCGTGGAGGCGCTGAGCGTCCAGTTCCGGCAGCTGGCGGTGCTCGCCGCGCCGCTGCAGGGCACCGCCTACCCCCGCGCCTACGCGGCCGCTCGGGCCGAGGGCGCGCAGTGATCGGCGCGACCGGCCGCACGCTGACCGAACTCGGCCTGCCACAGCGCTGCCTGGTAGTCCTCATCGGCTGCTCGGGCTCGGGAAAGTCGACGCTGACCGCCGCCTTCGATCCGGACGACGTCCTCAGCGCGGACCACCTGCGCGGCGTGGTCGCCGGAGACCGCAGTGACCAGAGCGCGAGCAAGGAAGCGTGGCAGATCCTCCACACCCAGCTCGCCGCCCGGATGGCACGACGCCTCGCAACCGTCGTCGACGGAGTCAACACCGACAAGTGGGTCCGCGCGGAGCTGACCGGGCGGGCCCGCCGGCACCAGGTGCCCACCGCGGCGCTGGTCCTGGACACCCCCCTCGTCGTCGCGCAGGCCCGCAACGCCCGACGACCGCCCAACCGCCGGGTCCCCGCCGACACGATCGCGAACCAGCTCGCTCAGCTCGCCGTGGACCGCCCCGGTCTGACCGAGGAGTTCGACCACGTCCTCGCCGCCCACACCCTTCCCATCCTCACCAGCCTCCTGCGCCGCCAGGCCGAGCGCGAGCAGGCGAGCACCGACGTAGCCGGCGAAGCCCGGCGCGTCTTCGGGGAGCACCTGGCCGGCCTGTTCACCTGGGACACCCCCGGCGACGACCACACGGTCACCGGCATCTTCGCCGTCGCCGACGGCGCGATCAGCGTGCGCTGGAACCTGGACGGCGACCCCTGGAGCACCGGATTCCAGGCCGAAGTGCTCTGCAGCCCGACATGCCCCGGCTCGGCCTGGATCCCGGTGCGCAGCGCCAGCGACCTGCTGGCCGCCTACGAGGGCAGGGCCCTGCACGAACCCTGCTGCCAGACCTGCGAGCCCGACTGACCCTCCGCCGCAGCATCAAGGGCAGGACCCGGCGGCCATCAAGGTGCCTAACGGGCCATCAAGAGGTCCGAACCGGCACCTTGATGGCGCAGGTCAGAGCACTGCGGACACTTTGATGGCCGCCGATGCGAAACCGTGACCTTCCGCCCCCTCGATCATCAATGGATCCGTCAAGGAACGGGGGGTTCACTCCTGCGACACCCGCGGCCGCGCGCCGCCCGGTCCTCCGCCAGGCACCGGGTACCGCCCGGCCGCCACCGCTTCCAAGACTGGACACGCCCATGAACTCCACCCTGCCCCCGCACCGCCGGTTCCTGCTGGTCGCGGTCGAGAAGGCCGAGCAGCTCTCCTTCCTCACGACCAGCGCGGGCGCCGGCTTCCTCGCCTTCCGCGCGCTCGGCCACCACGTGCCGAACGATCTGCACCTCACCCTCACCCTGGTCGCCGGAGCGGGGACGGGGATCCTCACCGAGGAACTCTGCAGCTCGCTGTTCGGCTCGCTGAAGCAGCGCCTTCGCCCGCAGCCGCAGCCGCCGCTGCTCCCCATCCCCACCCCTGTCGCGCCCGCCCGGACCACCGAGCCGGAGGCCATCGAGACGGACGAGCAGCCCGAGCCGCTCTCGATGGACGAGATCGCCGCCGCGGCCTGCTCCTCCTCCGCGTACGCCGCCTCCACCTACTCCAGCAGCATCCTGGGCACCATCGGGGACCGGCGCAGGCAGTGGACCGGCGCGGTCGACGGATCGGCCACCTGCAACCTCCCGTTCGGCGCGGTGCTCCACTACCGACCCGCCCGGGAGATCAACGGCGTCCGGGTGAACGCCGAGTGGGACCAGCGCTACGTCCTCGCCGCCGCCGGCGAGGAAGCGATCGTCCGCAACGGCGCCGACCTCTACGACATGCTCCAGCGCCTGGCCGACGGCAAGCAGCTGCACCAGGACATCCCGGACCCCTGCACATCGTGGGGGCTCGACGACGACCTTCCCGACGACGACCTGCCGTTCGTAGAGATCGCCCCGGCGCGGCCGGCCCGCGTTCCGGCCCGTCGTCCTGCGGCCAAGAAGACCACCAGCCGCAAGGCCCCGACGCGCAAGGGGACCGCCGAGTCGGCGGCGTCGGACAGCGCGGCGCAGCCGGCTGTCCCCGAGGACCGCTGACAGCACCCCAACGCCCGGCGGGGTACGTCTCCGCCGGGCCCGACCACCCAACCGCTCCCATACGCAAGGAGAGCCCCTTCGATGAACCCGCCCACCAGCGCACCGGTCATCGCCACCCCGATCACCTCGGACCACGATCCCGACCAGATCGCCGACACCGTGCTGGTGCTCGCCGAAGCGCACCTGCCGATCGACTTCGTGGTCGACGCCGGGCCCGTCCGCTACTGGCCCGATCCGATCACCACGGCTCGGCAGGACCCCGCAGCGCTGGACGCCTACCCCGACGCCCCGTCGGTCGGCCGGCTGATCCTGGAGTACGCGACGGCCCACCACCACTGGTGGCAGTCCGACCTCGCCGCCAAGCGCACACCCGGCATCGTCTCCACCGAGCAACTGTGCGACCGCGAACGCGCCGCCCTGCTCCCCTACGCCGTCGCCCTGGACATCGTCGCCCTCCAGAGCACCCACGACATCCACAGCGCCGCCCAGTGCGCCAAGGCCGCGAACACCCTGCGCCGCCTGACCGGACTCCCCGCCGCGCCGAGCGAGCAGGCCCGAGCCTGGCTGCGCCTCACCTACGCCTGCCGCCCGCACCCCTTCGACTGCGCGGGCGGCTGCGAAGGCACCGGCGAGTCGGTACAGATCGTCACCTGGCAGGACGACGGCGAGCCGCTCCACCAGGAGCCGATGCCCTGCTACCGCGGCGGCCCGCGCCCCACCCACCCGCAGGCCTGCGCATGTGGCGGCAGCGGGTACACCTACGGGCGCGGGGAACGGAACCTGTGCCTGGGCGCCTTCGAGGACCCCGATCTCGGCACGGCGGCGCCACGCTCGTGACGGACCGACCGGCTACGCTCGCCGCCGGGCCTCGCGCGCGGCGGGCACCCGCGACACCGCACTCACCAACTTCGACAGGAGCCACACCATGGACCTGAGAGTGCGGTTCGCGCCGTGATGCCCGATTCGCGATGAGGTCTGGGTGAGGTGCCCTGCTCAGTGGGGTGGGCCGGCGCTCAAGGGCGAGG
>NZ_JBVHLF010000114.1:17396-17774 GCF_055559155.1 Kitasatospora sp. NPDC024654 | reverse complement strand
ACCGCCAAGCCCTTCCGCTGGACCTACGACGGCACCCCACTCAAGGAGGCAGCCTGATCAACACCCCTCCACGAATTAACGCGGAGCAGCACTAGTCGTAGTCCGAGCCGCTGACCGCCCAGGCCAGGCCGGTGGCCGGGTCCTCCAGGGCCAGGTGCAGGTGGTAGATCTCGTCTGCCGGGTCGCACCAGGTGAAGCAGCGCATCCGGGCGACCAGGGCGTCCACCTCCTCGACCGGGCAGCAGCCGGACGGGTCGGCGATCAGCGCGAGCGCCCGCCAGACGGCGAGCCGGCCGCGCGCGGTGGGGGGGGGGGGGGGGGGGGGGGGGGGGGGCCGGGGGGGGGGGGGGGAGGGGAGGGGGGGGGGTGGGGGAGGGT
>NZ_JBVHLF010000114.1:0-17388 GCF_055559155.1 Kitasatospora sp. NPDC024654 | reverse complement strand
CCAACCGGGGAAAAACAGGAAGGGTTGGGAGAGAAGAGAAATCCCCCACAGAAGGGGGGCCCCGCCGTGTGGGGTGCGGTGGGGGAGGGCGTCCCCCCCCCCCCCCCCGCCGGCCCGGACCAGCGCCGGATAGGCCGTGGCGAACGGGAGGTAGCCGCCGGTGGCAGGCCCGGCGCCGACCGGAGCCGGGGCCAGCAGCGCGGCCGCCTCCGGCGCGGTGCCGCGCAGGCAGCGGACGGTGACCCAGCTGGACAGCGAGCGCAGCGCGGCGGTGGCGGGCTGCGCGCCCGCCGGCAGCGCGGACCCGCGGGCGGGCAACGCCACCGGCCCGAGGCCCTCCAGGCTGTCCGGCAGCGAGAAGAGCGCGGTGGCGGCCGCCCCGCCGGAGCGGTAGCCGGTGATCCGGCTGCCCACCTCCCAGCCCGCCTGCTCCCACGGGCGCAGCACGAGCGGCGGCGCCGGCGGGCGGGTCGGTCGAGCCGCCGGGCGTGGCAGCAGCCGGCTGCCGGCCAGGTCCTCGCCGAGCAGCACCCGGGTGTGCGCGGCCAGCGTGCGCACCGGCTCGGCGCGCAGCAGCGGGTCCAGCACGTCCCATGGGTGACGGATCGCCAGCACCTCCCAGAGCGGCCCGACCTGGCCGTCGTCCGGACCGGCCGCGGCGCCCGGACCGGCGGACCGGTCGAACAGCCCGGCCGCGATCCCGACCGGCGCCGCCAGCGCGAGCTCGTGACCGAGCGGCGCCGTGCGCTCGGCGGCCACCCGCTCCCCGCCACGCGCCGCGGCCGCGGCCCGGGTCCGCCGGTAGACCCCGAGCAGCTCGGCCCAGCGGCCCCGGGCGGCCAGGGCACGG
This sequence comes from Kitasatospora sp. NPDC024654, assembly GCF_055559155.1. Classification (NCBI taxonomy): domain Bacteria; kingdom Bacillati; phylum Actinomycetota; class Actinomycetes; order Kitasatosporales; family Streptomycetaceae; genus Kitasatospora; species Kitasatospora sp. NPDC024654. Next base: position 16,538 of record NZ_JBVHLF010000114.1, on the reverse strand, counting down.
AGCCTGCGGTCCTCGTGCGCGATCACGTTCGCCAGGGTACGGCCGGCCCGTCGGCGCGCCCGGGCACCGCGTCGGCCCGGGTGCGTCGTCGGGGCCGGGCGCGCAGGTCACTCGTACTCGGTGCCGCCCTTGCGGGTCAGGTAACCGCCGCTGACCACCTTCGCGATGGCCCGCCCGTTCAGTACCGGGCTGTAGCGCTCGACCGCCGGGCGTACCACCACGCCCTCACGCAGGTGCAGCTGCCGCCCCGAGACGGTCTCCCGACCGTCGGCCAGCGCCAGCACCACCGCCGGGTCGAACGGTCCGCTCCACAGCCGCGGCACCAGCGGCAGCAGGCCGGTCAGCAACTCGGCGGCGTCCAGCCAGCGCAGCTGACCGTCGATCACCGCCGAGACGTCGAAGACCGCGTAGCCCGGCAGCTCGGTGCGCCCGTTCGCCCCGTACGTCAGGTCCTGCACACCCGCGCCGAAGACCTCGCCGAAGATGCCGACCCGCTCGGCCCCCAGCCGCTCGGCCAGTTCGGCGGCCACCGCCGGCACGCCGTGCGCCCGGACGGTCCGCCAGTAGAGGTTGCGCTCGTCCTCCTTGAGCGCCAGGCCCTGCGCGCCGATCCCCTTGGACGAGACCTGCACCGTGCCACTGCCGGCGTGGTGGGTGAGCAGACAGCAACTGCCGTGCAGCTTCTCGGTCAGCACCACGGGCTCGCCGGGCTCGAAGACGCCCGGAAAGCGCTGCAGGTTCTCGATGTCCACCCAGGGCAGCAGGTCCGGCGCCGCCTCGACCTCGCCGCTCATCGAGGTCGGGATCGGCGGCACCCACTTGGTGATGCCCAGCTCGGCGGCGAAGTCCCGGCCCTCGGCGGCGGCGCGGGCCAGGTCGACGCCGGCCAGCGCGCGCGGACGGCAGACGATGCCCTGGGAGAACTCGCCGCGCAGCCGGACCGCCTTCACCCGGTTCGCCGCGCCACCCGCGAGCCGCCCGGTCAGGCCCAGCTCCTCGATCAACGCCTCGGGCAGCACGGCCTGCTCGGGTACGTAGAGGGCGTAGTCGCCGGTCCGGTAGGCGCCCTTGGCGATGACCGCGCGGTAGAGGCCGACCTGGGCGAGCTCCAGGGCGTCGGCGTTGGGGTGGTGGAGAACGGTCAGCCGCTCGGCGGTGACCCGCAGCGTGGACATCGGACAGGCCTTCCTGCTGGGTGCGAGCCACCACTGTGGCGAACCCCGGGCCGGGCCGGCCAGCGGTTTTCCGCGGCGGACCCGGGGTCCGCGCGGCGGCCGCGGAGCGGACCCCGGCGAAATTCCGACGCTTCGCACAGTCCGCCCAGTAGCCTGCTCGGGGCGGTTCTGTGCAAAGGCACAGGGGATTCCAGGCTTGCATCTGCGGCACTATGATCGGCACATCGACCGCAGATACGAGCCCTGCTCACTCGGTCCCCAGGGTCGCCCCCTTTCGCCGCAGGCCGCGGCGGACCGGCCCGCACCTACCGCACCCCGCGCGCCCCCGCGCGGCAGGAGGGGAACTTCCGCATGACCACCACCCGATCCCGCACCGCCGCCGGAACGCTCGCCGCCCTCGCGCTGGCCGCCGGCCTGACCGCCTGCAGCAGCGGCTCCTCGTCGAGCTCCGCGGGCTCCGGCGGCTCCTCGGCCTCGCCGAAGGTCACCGGCACCATCACGGTCTTCGCCGCCGCCTCGCTGCAGGACACGTTCACCGAGCTCGGCAAGAAGTTCGAGGCCGCGAACCCGGGCAGCACCGTCAAGTTCAACTTCGGCGGCAGTGACACGCTGGCCGCGAGCATCGTCTCCGGCGCCCCCGCCGACGTCTTCGCCGCCGCCTCGCCGGCCACCATGAAGACCGTCACCGACGCCAAGGACAACGCCGACACCCCCACGGTCTTCGTCAAGAACACCCTGGAGATCGCCGTCGCCCCGGGCAACCCGAAGCACATCACCTCGCTGCAGGGCCTCACCGCGCCCGGCATCAAGGTCGCGCTCTGCGCGAAGACGGTGCCGTGCGGCGCCGCCGCGCAGACCGCGCTCAAGGCGGGCAACGTCAACCTGACCCCGGTCACCCTCGAACAGGACGTCACGAGCGCGCTCACCAAGGTGGAGCTGGGCGAGGTGGACGCGTCCGTCGTCTACAAGACCGACGTGCAGTCGGCGGGTGGCAAGGTGGACGGTGTGAACTTCCCCGAGGCCCAGCAGGCCGTCAACCAGTACCCGATCGCCGACCTGAGCAAGGCCCCGAACGCCGCCGGCGGCAAGGCCTTCGAGGCGTTCGTGCTCTCCCCCGCGGGCCAGCAGGTGCTCACCGCGGCCGGTTTCCAGACGCCGTGACCCGACGCGCCCGCACCCCGGTGGCGCTGCTGGCGCCCGCTCTGCTCGGGCTGCTCTTCCTGGTGCTGCCACTGGCCGGGCTGGTGATCCGCGCACCCTGGCGGACCATGCCGGCACTGCTCACCAGCTCCGAGGTGTGGCAGGCGCTGCGGCTGTCGCTGATCTGCGCGACGGCCGCGACCGGCGTCTCGCTGCTGCTGGGTGTACCGCTGGCCTGGCTGCTGGCCCGGACCACGTTTCCCGGGCAGCGGTTGGTGCGGGCGCTGGTCACCCTGCCGCTGGTGCTGCCGCCGGTGGTCGGCGGGGTGGCGCTGCTGCTGGTGCTGGGGCGCAACGGGATCGTCGGGCGCTGGCTGGACTCGGCCTTCGGGCTCACCCTGCCGTTCACCACGCCGGGTGTGGTGGTCGCCGAGGCCTTCGTCGCGATGCCGTTCCTGGTGATCAGCGTGGAGGGCGCGCTGCGGGCGGCCGACCCGCGCTACGAGGAGGCGGCGGCCACCCTCGGCGCCTCCCGGCTGACCGCCTTCCGCCGGGTCACCCTGCCGCTGATCGCCCCCGGGGTGGGCGCGGGCGCGGTGCTCGCCTGGGCCCGGGCGCTGGGTGAGTTCGGCGCCACCATCACGTTCGCCGGGAACTTCCCGGGGACCACCCAGACCATGCCGCTGGCGGTCTACCTGGCGATGCAGAACTCCCCGGACGCGGCGATCGCGCTCAGCCTGGTGCTGCTGGTGGTCTCGATCGCCGTGCTGGTCGGGCTGCGCGACCGTTGGATGAGTGCACCGTGACCGACTCGCCTGACTTCACCGACCGTTCACTGGACGCCCGACTGCGGGTGGATCGCGGCGGCTTCTCGCTGGACCTCCAACTCACCGCCACCGCGGGCGAGGTGATCGCGCTGCTCGGGCCGAACGGCGCCGGCAAGTCCACCGCGTTGCGCGCGCTGGCCGGGCTGCTGCCGCTCAGCGGCGGCCATCTCCGGCTGGACGGCGCGGTGTTGGCGGACCCGGCCGAGCACCGGCACGTCCCCGCCGAGGGCCGGCCGATCGGCGTGGTCTTCCAGGACTACCTGCTCTTCCCGCACCTGAGCGCACTGGACAACGTGGCCTTCGGCCTGCGCTGCCAAGGCCGTTCGAAGCAGGAGTCGCGGACCGAGGCGCTGTCCTGGCTGGCCCGGATGGGACTCGAGGAGCACGCGGCCAAGCGGCCCGCCAAACTCTCCGGCGGGCAGGCCCAACGGGTCGCGCTGGCCCGCGCGTTGGCGGTCCGGCCGCGAATGCTGCTGCTGGACGAACCGCTGGCCGCACTGGATGCCCGCACCCGGCTCGACGTCCGCTCCCAACTGAGGCGCCACCTGGCCGAGTTCGAGGCGGTGGCGGTGCTGGTCACGCACGACCCGCTGGACGCCATGGTGTTGGCGGACCGGCTGGTGGTGATCGAGAACGGCCGGCAGGTGCAGGCCGGGACGCCGGCCGAGATCGCCCGCCGGCCGCGCACCGACTACATCGCCCGGCTGGTGGGGCTCAACCTGTACCAGGGGGTGGCGGACGGCCACGCGGTGAAGCTGCCCGACGGGGTGACGGTGGTCACCGCGGACGAGCTGACCGGACCGGCCTTCGTGGCCTTCCCGCCGGCCGCGGTGACGCTGCACCGCACCCGGCCCGACTCCAGCGCGCGCAACGCCTGGGAGGTCACGGTGGCCGGCCTGGAGCAGCACGGCGACCAGGTCCGCGCCGACCTGACCGGACCGCTCGCGCTGGCCGCCGACCTGACCCCGGCGGCGGTCGCCGAGCTGGACCTGGTGACGGGGGCGGCCGTCTGGGCCACCGTCAAGGCCGCCCAGACCCACGCCTACCCGGCCTGAACCCCTCGACCGGTCTCACCGGGCGAAGGTGCCACGGCCCGCCCCACCCCGCCGCCCGCCGCTCCTGCCTCCCGGGAGCCAGACCCGCTACCGCAGCGCCGGGTGGTCGGCGATCACCGTGCAGGAACCCGGGGCGATCTCCCTGTGCCTGGGTCCTGCACCCGAACCGCACCGGTCGCGATCTCCAGGCCGAGCTGGTCGCACAAAAGATCAAGGACCTCATGACCGCCTGACCCGTTGGCAACTACCTCTGGCGCATCTCCAAGCCGTGGACGCGGTGCCTGGACGACCCCGACCGAGCCATCCCTGGGCGGAATCGCGTGAGGGCGCCGGGCACAGGTCCCGGATGGCCGAGCCGACTCCCTGTGGGCACCTACCCGTCTTGCTCGCTTGAGGGGTGCCGCTCTCCAGGCGCCGGCGAATGCTGGCGTACCGCTCGGGCGCCCACTCGGGGTGCCGGTAAGAACGCTGTCACCAGCCGCAAACGAGGGGTGTCAGGTCCTTCGACGTGCGGCGGGGTCGCGTTCGGCGACGTGGCGGGCGACCGCGTCGATGCCGGGTCGGGCGTATCGCTCCAGGGAGCGGACGGAGGCGTGGGGGGAGCGAGCCAGCAGCATCGGGGTGCTGGTGCCGTTCTCCGCGTCGTGGGTGAGCGCGCTGTGCCGCCAGGGTGCAGCAGCGTGAAGCCCTGCAGGTCGGCCCTCTGCTCAGGCCGTGCGAGCGGGTTGGCCAGTAGCCGGGTGCTCTCCTCGGCCCGCCGATAGGAGAGCCGGGCCCGGCCGGTGGTCGGGCAGACGTCGAGGCTGGGGGTGCCGGCGCTGGCGCGGCGCTCGGTGAGGCGGGGAGGGGCGGCGCTCGATGCCGAGCGTCGGGGCGGCTTCGATCCAGCCCCGCCGCAGCCACCAGCCGATCGCCTTGCGCACTACTGACAGCTCGCGGTTCACGGTGTCGGCGTCCATCTCGTCCGCGCGGGCGGCGGCGAGCTCGGCCAGCACCTCCGGCAGAGCGGGGTCATCCAGCGCGGCGAGCTGAAGCGCCTGCGGCTTCGCCCCGCGCCGGGACGGCCCGGTCGGGGTCGCGGTGCTGGCGAGCATCCACGCCCAGTTCGTCAGCGAGATCCGGTAGACGCGCGCTGAGCCCTTCGAGATGCCCCGCCACGGTCAGGTACCGGTCGATCGCCGCGGCGTAGGTCGCCGGACCAGCGGCCAGGGGTACGACGCGGGTGCGCGGAAGACGGAACGCACCCCCGGTCTCCGACACGGCCGCCTGTTCGATCGCCATCCTCGCCCACCTTCCGCCGCTGTCGCGGTAAATGCGTACACCTCACCCCCGACTGCGGTGATCACGCCTGGTCGAACACGCGAGGCCATCGCGGGGATGCCGGCCCGAGCCTGGAGGCTCTGTCGCGGTAAATCCGGTATTTACCGCGACAAGGGCGTGCCACAGCGTGCCCTCGCCCCGAAGCGAGGAGAGCATGGCGGTATGAAGATTTCGAGCCCGTCCTTCGAAGACGGTGACTGGATTCCCGCCGAGCACTCCATCGACGGGGGCGAGTCCCGGGTGCCGCTGGAGTTCGAGGGGGTGCCTGACGGGGCGGGGAGTCTGGCGCTGGTGGTGCACGACCCCGACGTCCCGCGCGACCGGCGGCCGGACGGCAATTTCGACCACTGGGTGGTGTGGAACATCCCCGCCGGGCAGCACCGGATCTCCGAGGCCGACGGGCAGATCGGCATGGTGGGGCTCACCACGAGAGGGACCAACACCTGGATCGGTCCGGCACCGCCGCCCGGTGACGGCCCGCACCGCTACTTCTTCACCCTCTACGCTCTCGACACCGTCCTGGATCTTCCGCCTTCCACCGGGCGGGTGGAACTGGAGCAGGCGATGGAGGGTCACGTCCTGGAGAAGGCGGTGCTGATGGGCCGCTATCAGCGGGATTGACCGGCCGCCGGGACGGGGCACGACTGTCCGCTCTCTTCACGCCGGCCCCCGGCAGCCGGCCCGCGGCGCTGGCCGGACTGATCAACGGCGTGGCCGTGGGCCTTCCCCTGCTGGCGGGCGTGGCAGCCGGTGATCCTGAGGCGGGCGCGTTGGCGTGCCTGGGCGCGTACGTGGCGGCGTTCACCAACAAGGGCGGCCCTCGTCGGCAGCGGACCACGGGACTGGTGGTGGCCGGCGCCGTCAACGCACTCGCCTTCTGGGCCGGGGAACTGGTGACCGGCCATTTCCCGTTCGCCCTGGCCCTGCTCACGGCGCTGGTCTTCCTCGCCGCGATGGGGACCGCGGTCCACGGGACCGTGGCCCGCCTGGGCACCATGCCGGCGACGGCTCTGCTGGCCGGGGCCGGACAGAGCGCCCCAGGCACGGGCACCGTGCGTGCGGCCCTCCTCGTCCTGGCCGGAGGACTCTGGTACGCCGCCACCACCGGCCTGCTCACCCCCGCACCCCGACTGCGTAGCGTGCTGGCCACCCTCGCCCAGCCCTACCAGGAAATCAGCCGCTGCCTGCCCCGGATCACCACCACACACAACGCGACCGGTGGCGACCACGGACACGCCCTGGCCGCACTGCGGCGCGCCGAACAGGCCGCACAGGCGCTGAAGGGCCCCGGCGGCGACGAACACCTGGCCCTGCTCGTGGAACCGCTGCTGCGCCAGGCATCTACGCTGATCGATCTGGCCACGGCACTCGCCGGCACCGGCACCCCGCCGCAGGCTGTTCGCCGACCGTTCATCGCCGCCACCAGGGCCCTGGCCGAGCAGAGCGCGACCGTCGCCGCCCTACTCACCCGTCCCCGCCGTGACACCTCCCCACCGGACGCGACCGAGGCGATCACGGCACTGGACCTCGCCTGCGACCACCTGCGCTCACGCGCAGCCACCGGGCGGGAACCCTACACCGAGGTGTCCAGAGCCGGGCGCCAACGCCGACTCCTGGCCCGCATCCACACCGCCACCGCCACCGCCCACCGCCAGAGCCTCGACCTGCGCGGCACGGCCCGCACCCGCCTTAACCCCGAACCCGCCCGAGAGGCCCGATTCGACGCGGCACGCCTGCGTGCCGCGATGACGCTCAGCTCCTCCATCTACCGGCACGCACTGCGCGTCACAGCCGTCTGCGCCGCCGTCTTCACCCTGGTCTGGGTAGCCCGCCTACCGCACGGCGCATGGGCGACCCTGGCCGTCCTGAGAGTCCTGCGCCCCCAGTACGGGGCCACCCTGGAGCGCGCCGGCCAGCGCATCGCCGGAAACCTGATCGGTGGAACCTGCGCCGCACTGCTCATCGCCGGAGTCAAGGAACCCGCTGTCCTCGCGGTCCTGCTGTTCGCCGTCATCAGCGCCGGCTTCACACTCCGACCCGTCAACTACGCGTTCTGGGTCGTCTTCGGCACCCCGCTGGTGCTGCTGATCGGCGATGTGGCCCGGCCCGGCGACTGGGGCTCCGCCCTCGAACGGATCGCCATGACCGTCCTCGGCAGCGCCGCAGCGCTCCTCGGCGGCTACCTGCTGTGGCCCACCTGGGAGCACGACCGGCTCAACACCCAGGTCACCGAAGCGACACGCGCCGTCGCCGCCTACCTGGACGCGGTGCTGAACGCTCTGGGCCACCCCCACGAGCCATCGACGGACCAGGCCCGCCGCCGAGCCGAAAGCATCCTGACCAAAGCCAGGACGTCGCAGCGGCAAGCACGACGGGAACCCGGCCACGACCGGGCCAAGGTCACCGAGGCCGCCACCGCCACCGCCACCCTGACCACGCTGATGGAACACCTCACCGCCCTGACCGCGCACGCCACACCACAGGCAACACTCATCCCCGGACTGTCCGACTACAGCGCCCACGCCCCCGCAGCCCTGACCGCACCCCAGCCTGAAGAGCGGACCGTACACACGGCGGCCCTGGCCAACGTCCTCGACGACATGCACCTCTACCTTGAGGAACTCCACACCCGACGCCTGCACGAACTCGCGACCGGCCAGCACGGCGACACCGACGTGCGCACGGCGATCCGCGAGAACGAACCCGTCATCGAACTCCTCACCAAGATCCATCCATGCATCGATCACCTCGCCCACCATCCATGACCCGGCGCCCCGGTGATCACATCCGCTGCAGAAAGCAATGCCAACTGCAGGGAGCTACTCGCCACGTGGCCGTGGCAATACGAGGACAAGGCCCAGTAGGCGAGTTCGAGGGGCCGGCGGTGCACGGCTGGGACCAGGACCAGGTGTGGACCGGCGCGCGGGTGGCGACGCTGATCGGGCGGAAGTTTCACGTGTCCTACAGCGTCTCGGGGGCCACCCGTCTGATGCGCCGGCTCGGCTTCACCCCGCAGGTCCCCGCACGGCGGGCCGCCGAGCGCGACGAGCGGGCCGTGACCGCGTGGAGGGAGGTGACCTGGGCGGAGGTAAAAGCACCAGGGCGGCCTGCGACGGCTGGATCTGCTTCGAGGACGAAGCCGGGTTCACCCGCAGACCGCCCAAGGGACGCACGTGGGGACGGCGGCGGTATCACCCCGGTGGTGAAGGTCGGCGGCCGCCGCTCGGGGAGAGTCTCGGCTGCCGGGCTGATCGCGATGCGTCCGGGCTCGCGGACCCGGCTGTGCCACCGGCTGCGACGGCACAGCGGGCGCAAGGGCGAGCGCCGCAGTCTGTCCGAGCGCGACTATCGGGCTGATCGACGGGGTCCATCAGCTGGTCAAAGCGCCAATCGTGCTGGTGTGGGACCGGCTGAAAAAACACCCACGTCTCCCATGCGATGCGCGACCTGATCGACGCACGGGACTGGCTGACGGTGTTCGTGCTGCCCGCATACGCACCCGAGCTGAACGCGGTCGAGTACCTGTGGGCCCACGTCAAACAAGGGTTCGGGCGGCGATTGCGGAAGGCCGCCCCACTGGACCTCTGGTGCCCGCGCCGCCCGCGCCCACCTAACGGACAGGGCGGAGCGGTGTCGCACCGTTGCGGGGACACCTACCCGTCTTGCCCGGTAGAGGAAGCGCCATCCCCACCCCCGCCAAGAAGACCGCCGGAGGCATGCGACTGCCGGGAACACGCGCGCCCCACCTGCTACGTTGCCGTGTTGGGTTCAGCGTGGTGCGCTCACGGGCGCCGTAGGCGCGGGGTGGGGCAGTAGCGCTCGCCGCCTTCGAGTGCAACAGTTGGGCCGGGGGCGATCTCGGTGAATCCGGCGTCGCGGACCAACGGCAGCCCGCTCGCGGTCAGTTCGGCCCACCGCGCCGGATCGGCGGTCCGCACGGCCAGCGCGAAACCGCTCTCCGCCCACTCCTTGCGCTGGGCCTCGGTCAGCCGCCACCAGGCGAGTTGGGCCGCGTGCCCGGTCTGCGCCATGGCCTTCCCGGCGCTCATCTCCAGCTCGGGGTTGAGCCAGAGCACCGGGAGGCCGGGCGCGGGGGCGCCGGGCTCGGCCGGGTCGGCCAGCTCGGTGCCGGAGACCTGCAACTTCACCAGCTCCTTGGGCCAGCCGTCCAGCGGGACCGGCGGGTAGACCCGGACCTCGGCCGCCGCACCCGTGACGGTGATCCCGGGTAGCGAGCCCGCCTTGCGCCACTCGCCGCCCCGGGCCCGCCGGACCACCTTGCGGATCCGGCCGTCCTCCCAGGCGTGCAGTGCCGCGGCCCACTCGCCCTCGCCGGTCGCCCGCGGGTCGGCGAGCAGGGTGAGTACCGCGCGGGCCGAGGTCTCCAGCGCGTCGGTCCGGGCCGGCGGCTCGGCCTTCTCCAGCCGGACCACCAGCGGGAGGACGTACTGCGGGTTGGCGTCGCGGCCGTCTGGGGCGTCGGCCTGGCTCGGGGCATCGAACGGTGAAGTCACCGGTCAAGAATGCCAGGACGGCCCGGAGACCCGAACCCGCCCCCGTTCAGCGACGGTAGCCGCGCCCCGGTTCGCGTTCCTCGGCCTCCTCGTAGGTGAGGAACCAGCCCTCGGGGTGGGTGGCCGCCAGCAGGGTGTCCAGCCGCACCCGGGCGTCCTCGTCCGGGTCCTGCCCGCCCAGGTCGTAGACGCCGAGCAGCTCGTCCGCGCAGCCGTCCCAGTCGTAGTCGTAGAGGTCGGCGGGCAGTTCGCCCATCAGGTCGGCCACCGCCTGCGGCTGGGCGACCAGCAGCGTCCGGGCGTCGGCGAGCGCGAAGCGCAGCGCCAACTCCTCGCCCGGGCAGCGGGGCAGCGGCCACTCGCCGAGGCCGAGGTCCTCGGCCAGGTCGTCGAAGGCCCGGGCCATCGCCCGCCGCCAGGCCCGGTGCATCGGCCAGCTGCTGCGCGGCAGCCTGGCGAAGACCGCCCAGTCCTGGTCGTCCTGCTCGGTCACCGCCTCGCCGCCGTGTTCCTCCAGGTCGTCGTAGGCGGCGTCGGCCAGCGCCAGCAGTTGGGTGTGCAGCAGGCAGGCGGTGCGCGGGGTGAGGGTCCAGTCGCCCGGCTCGCTGTCCTCGGAGTCGAGCGGGAAGAGCTCGGCGAAGTCCGGCGCGAAATCGTCGGTGGTGCTGATCTCCAGCGTCCCGCCGAGCGGCTCGATGCCGGGCACCGCGCCGATCAGCCGGTCGGGGTGGAGCAGCGCGCCGAGCGCGGCGTGCGGGTCCTCGGAGACCTCGCGGAGCAGTTCCTGGCGCTGGCCGGCCGGGTCGATCCCGGTGAAGTCCAGTTCCTCGACGGCCGCCCGGGCCGCGTCGCGCAGCGCGGGCCAGTCCGTGACCCGGATGCCGAGTACCACGGTCGCCTCGATCTCCAGCGCCCCCGGATTGTCCGTCGCGCCCGACCCCTGCGGATGATCGCCTCGCTCGCCCATGCGCCTACGGTACGGCTTTTCCGGGCGCCGCTCACCGGTCCGTGACAGCTTTTCGGGCGCGCTGGGCGGACGTCCGCGCCGCCGTCGAGCGGCACGGCCCCATGACAGGATGACCCCATGAGCAACCTTGACGAGTACGGCGGGGGCCCCAGCGCGGGCACGGACATCCTGGTCGTGACCACCAACGACGTGCCGGGCTACCGGGTGGACCGGGTGATCGGCGAGGTCTTCGGCCTCACCGTGCGCAGCCGGCACATCGGCACCCAGATCGGCGCCTCGTTGAAGTCGCTGATGGGCGGGGAGCTGCGCGGTCTGACCAAGACCCTGGTGGAGAGCCGCAACCAGGCGATGGAACGGCTGATCGAGCAGACCAGGGCGCGCGGTGGCAACGCGGTGCTGATGATGCGCTTCGACGTGACGGAGGCGGCCGACCTCGGAACGGAGATCTGCGCGTACGGCACGGCGGTGGTGATCAGTCCGGCCGGCTGAGCCGGGAACATCCGGTCGCGCCCCTGATGTTTCAGGGGCATGACTGTTTACGGTGCAACTAACCTCGACGTCGTGGTGATCGGCGCGGGCCAGGCCGGCCTCTCCGCCGCCTACCACCTGCGGCGTCGGGGCTTCGCACCGTACGACGACTTCGTGGTGCTGGACGCCGACCCGGCGCCCGGCGGCGCCTGGGCGCACCGCTCGCCCTCGCTGCGGATGGCCACCGTGCACGGTTTCCACGACCTGCCGGACTTCGAGCTGCCGGAGCCGGACCCGGGCGCCCCGGCGCGCGAGGTGGTGCCCGGCTACTTCGCGGCCTACGAGACCCGGCACTCGCTCCCGGTGGTGCGCCCGGCGCGGGTCGGCGCGGTCCGGCCGGCCCGGGGCGGGAGGCTCCTCGTCGAGTCGGACGCCGGCAGCTGGTCCGCCCGCGCCCTGATCAACGCGACCGGGACCTGGACCCGCCCGTTCCTTCCCCACCGCCCCGGCCACTTCGCCGGCCGCCAACTGCACTACGCCGACTACCGCGGCCCGGAGAGCTTCGCCGGGCGGAGGGTCGTGGTGGTCGGCGGTGGGGCCTCGGCGATCCAGCTGCTCTCGGAGCTGGCGGCGGTGGCCGAGACGGTCTGGGCGACCCGCCGTGAACCGGTCTTCCGGGACGGGCCCTTCAGCCCGGAGGCCGGCCGGGCCGCGGTCGCGCTGGTGGAGGAGCGAGTCCGTCAGGGGCTGCCGGTGCGCAGCGTGGTCAGCGTGACCGGGCTCGGTCCGTCCGTCGCACTGCGCCGGGCCCGCGAGCTGGGCGCGCTGCACCGGCAGCCGATGTTCGACCGGCTGACCGAGCGCGGGGTGCTCTGGCACGGACCGGACGGCGACCGGGAGCTGCCGTGGACGCGATCGTCTGGGCCACCGGCTTCCGCCCCGAGACCGGTCACCTCGCCCCGCTGCACCTGCGCGAGCCGGGCGGCGGGATCCGGCTGGACGGCACCCGGGCGGTCGCCGACCCGCGGATCCACCTGGTCGGCTACGGTCCCTCGGCCTCCACCATCGGCGCCAACCGGGCCGGCCGGGCAGCGGTCAACGAGATCGCGCGGCTGCTCGGCCGGCCGGTCGCCAGCGTCGGTCAGCGGTCGTAGTCGACCGTCACCCGGTCGGAGACCGGGCGGGCCTGACAGGTCAGCACGTAGCCCGCGGCCAGCTCCTTCTCCTCCAGCGCGAAGTTGCGGCGCATCTCGACCTCGCCCTCGGTGACCAGCGCCCGGCAGGTGCCGCAGACCCCGCCCTTGCAGGCGAACGGCAGGTCCGGGCGGGCGTGCTGGGCACCGTCCAGCACGCTGCGGTCGCGCGGCAGCCGCAGCTCGCTGCGCCGCCCGTCCAGCACCAGGGTGACCTCGCTGAAGTCGCCCGGGGCCAGCTCCTCGACCGGCGGGCGCTCGGCGATCGGCTCGTCCTCGGCGACGAACAGCTCCTGGTGCACCGCGCCGGCCGGCACTCCGAGCGAGCCGAGCAGCTCGCGGGCGGCGGCCACCATGCCGTGCGGCCCGCAGAGCCACCAGTGGTCCACCGCAGGAACGTCCACCAGCGCCTCGAGCAGCGCGCCGACCCGCTCGGCGTCCAGCCGGCCGCTGAGCAGCTCGGCGTCCCGGGCCTCCCGGGAGAGCACGTGGACCAGCTCGAACCGGGCCAGGTGGCGGTCCTTGAGGTCGGCCAGCTCGTCAGTAAACATCACGGTGTCGCTGCGCCGGTTGCCGTAGAGCAGGGTGACCCGGGAGTCGGGGTGGGCGGCCAGCACCGAGCCGGCGATCGACAGCATCGGGGTGATCCCGGAGCCGGCCGCCAGCAGCACGTGCCGGCCGGGCACGCTCAGGTCGGCGGTGAAGGCGCCGCTGGGCGGCAGCACCTCGATCACGTCGCCGACCGCGGCCCGGTGCACCAGCTGCCCGGAGAACAGGCCACCGGGCACCTCGCGGACCGCGATCCGCAGCGGCCCGCCGGCCGGCGAGCAGATCGAGTACGAGCGCCGCTCGTCGGCGCTCCCGGTGACCTGGCGCAGGGTGAGGGTCTGGCCCGCCTTGAAGGCGAAGTCGGCGGCGAGCTCGTCCGGGACGTCGAAGGTGACCGCCACCGCGTCGTCGCACAGGCGCTCGATCGCGGAGATCCGCAGGGGGTGGAACTGCGCGCGACGCGGCGCCATCAGATCTCCTTCAGGTGTTCGAACGGTTCCCGGCAGGACCGGCAGCGCCAGAGCGCCTTGCAGGCGGTGGAGCCGAACCGGGACAGCTCCTCCGTCTCGGTCGAACCGCACTGCGGGCAGGCCACCGCGGCCAGCCGGGTCGGGCCGAGCCGGACCGGGGTCGGGCCGGCGGCGGCCGGTCCCGGCGGGGCGATCCCCGCGGCGGTGAGCTTCGCCCGGCCGGCCGGGGTGATCTGGTCGCTGCTCCACGGCGGGTCGAGCCGCAGCCGGACCCGGACGTCCGGGAAGCCCGCCGCCTCCAGCCGGGTCGCCACGTCGGCCGCCATCTCGGCGACCGCCGGGCAGCCCGAGTAGGTCGGGGTGAGCCAGACCGTGACCGCGCCGCCGCCCGCCCGCTCGACCCCGGCCAGCACGCCGAGGTCGGCCAGGGTCAGCATGGGCAGCTCGGGATCGGGCACCGCACCCGCCACCACGGCGGGGTCGGGCAGCACGGCCGGGGTCGTCACCATGTCGCCCCCGGGTGCTCCCGGGCCACGCACTGCAACTCGGCCAGCAGCCGGCCCAGGTGCTCGGTGTGCACGCCGTCCCGGCCGCCGCGGCCGCCGACCAGTGCCAGTGGACGGGCGTCCGGCACCGCCAGCCGGGCCGCCCCGATGGTGCCGGCCAGCTCGGCCAGCACCTCCTCGCGCAGGGCGGCCGGGTCGAGCCCGAGCCGCAGCTCCACCTCGTGCGGGGTGAACAGCTCGGCCAGCAGCGGCCAGACCGCGTCCAGCCCGGCCTGCATCCGCTCGGCCGAGTACGCCGTGCCGTCGCCCAGCCGGACCGTCCAGGCCGCCGCGTACTCCTGGTGGTAGGCCAGCTCCTTGACGCCCCGGGCGGCCGTCGCCGTCAGCACCGGGTCCACCGCGGCGGCGGCCAGCCGCTGGTAGAGCGCCCGGCGGGCGGTGGCGAAGACCAGCAGCCGGGCCACCGAGAAGGCGAAGTCGCCGTTCGGCAGCTCCACCAGCCGGACGTTGCGGAACTCGTGCTCGGCGCGCCAGTACGCCAGGTCGTCCTCGGTGCGCCCGCTGCCGTCCGCCTGGCCGGCCCGGGTGAGCAGCAGCCGGGCCTGGCCGAGCAGGTCCAGCCCGAGGTTGGCCAGCGCGACCTCCTCCTCCAGCTCGGGCGCCCGGGTGCACCACTCGATCAGCCGCTGGGCGAGGACCAGCGCGTCGTCGCCGAGGAACTGGCAGTAGAGCGAAAGGTCGGCCCCGTCGACGTTCGGCGGCAGCGCGGTGTCGACGCCGAGCAGCGGGTCGGCGAAGCCCGTGCCGTAGGCCCAGCGGGCCTCGGCCTCGTGGTCCGACTCGGCCAGTGTCAGGTAGACGTGATCGTCCGTCATCGTGGTCCCCAGCTCGGCTCAGATGTGCGGGACATCCTCGGGGATGTCGTAGAAGGTCGGGTGGCGGTAGACCTTGTCCCCGCTCGGCTCGAAGAACGGGTCGCGCTCGTCGGGGGTGGAGGCGGTGATCGCGTCCGAGCGGACCACCCAGAGGCTGACGCCCTCGTTGCGGCGGGTGTAGAGGTCACGGGCGGCGAGCAGCGCCATCCGGTCGTCGGGCGCGTGCAGCGAACCGACGTGCACGTGGTTCAGGCCGCGGCGCGGGCGCACGAAGACCTCGTAGAGCGGCCAGGACGTCTCAGACATTGCTCTCCTCGCACTGCTCGTGCTTCGCCCGCCTCGCCGCGTGGGCCACCGCGGCCTCGCGGACCCAGGCGCCCTCCTCGTGGGCGGCCCGGCGGCGGTCCATCCGCTGGGTGTTGCAGGGCCCGTTGCCCTTGATCACCTGCTGCAGCTCGGTCCAGTCCGGCTCGCCGAAGTCCCAGCTGCCGCGGTCCTCGTTCCAGCGCAGCTCGGGGTCGGGGAGGGTGACCCCGAGGTGCTCGGCCTGCGGGACGGTCATGTCGACGAAGCGCTGGCGCAGCTCGTCGTTGGTGTGCCGCTTGATCCGCCAGGCCATCGACTGCGCGGTGTTCGGCGAGTCGCCGTCCGGCGGGCCGAACATCATCAGCGACGGCCACCACCAGCGGTCCACCGCGTCCCGCACCATCCGCCGCTGGGCCTCGGTGCCGCGCATCAGCGTCATCAGCAGCTCGTAGCCCTGGCGCTGGTGGAACGACTCCTCCTTGCAGACCCGGACCATCGCGCGCGCGTACGGGCCGTACGAGCAGCGGCAGAGCGGGACCTGGTTGCAGATCGCCGCGCCGTCCACCAGCCAGCCGATCACGCCGACGTCGGCGAAGTTCAGCGTCGGGTAGTTGAAGATCGAGGAGTACTTCTGCCGGCCGGAGATCAGCTTCTCGGTGAGTTCGGCCCGGTCGGCGCCCAGCGTCTCGGCGGCCGCGTAGAGGTACAGGCCGTGTCCCGCCTCGTCCTGCGCCTTGGCGAGCAGGATCGCCTTGCGGCGCAGCGAGGGCGCCCGGGTGAGCCAGTTGCCCTCCGGCTGCATGCCGATGATCTCGGAGTGCGCGTGCTGGGCGATCTGCCGGATCAGGGTCGCCCGGTAGGCGTCCGGCATCCAGTCCCGCGGCTCGACCCGCTGTTCGGCGGCGATCACCGCCTCGAAGCGCTCCGCGAGCGCGGTCGGTGTCTCCTCCGCCGGCTCGGCCGACTGCGCTGCCACCATGACACCTACCTCCCGACTGACCGTTCGGTCGGTTCCATTGTGTAGTGAGCCCCCTACCGGTGACAAGCCCTGTCGGGATCTTTGGCCGGGTGGTGGGGGGGGGGGGGGGGGGGGGGGGGGGGGGGGGGGGGGGGGAGAGAGGGGGAGGGAGAGGGGGGGGGAGGGGGGGGGGGGGGGGGGGGGGGGGTGGGGGC
>NZ_JBVHLF010000113.1:0-18038 GCF_055559155.1 Kitasatospora sp. NPDC024654 | reverse complement strand
ACGGCCCCATCCCGGAACTCGGCGTCGTACGTACGTCGCTTCCCCACCCTCAACTCCTTATCGGGTCACGACTCCACGCTACGAGGGGAAGCACAGCCCTCTGCGGCCACGGGGACCCGGTTCCCGCGCCCGCAGTTCGGGCAGTTCACCGTCGTCGACCGGGTGGTGGTCACGCCGCCCTCGCTTCCCGAGCCCCCTCCTGCTGGTCGAAGGTGACCACCAGCTCTCCGTGCTCGGCGTCGACGCGCACCGTCGCGCCGTCCTGGACGTCGCCGCGCAGCAGGGCGCGCCCGACCAGTGTCTCGACCTCGTGGGAGATGTAGCGCCGCAGCGGACGGGCCCCGTACACCGGGTCGTAGCCCTTGTGGGCGATCAACTCGCGTGCCGCATCGGTAAGTTCGACGGTGATACGGCGTTCGGCGACCCGCTGCCGCAGCTCGTCGAACTGCAGCTCCACGATCCGCTCGATCTGCCGCTCACCGAGCGGCTTGAACAGCACGATGTCGTCGACGCGATTGAGGAACTCCGGGCGGAAGTGCCCGCGCAGCTCACCCATCACCAGGGCACGGGCATCCGGCTTGATCTCACCCTCAGCGGTGGCGCCGTCAAGGAGGTGCTCGGAGCCGATGTTGGACGTCATGATGATCACGGTGTTGCGGAAGTCGACGGTGCGGCCCTGAGCATCGGTGATGCGGCCGTCATCGAGGATCTGCAGCAGGGTGTTGAAGACATCGGTGTGCGCCTTCTCGATCTCGTCGAACAGCACAACCGAGTACGGCTTGCGGCGTACGGCCTCGGTGAGCTGGCCGCCTTCCTCGTAGCCGACGTATCCGGGAGGTGCGCCCATAAGCCGGCTGACGGTGTGCCGCTCCTGATACTCACTCATGTCGAGGCGGACCATGTTCTCCTCGGAGTCGAACAGGGCCCGGGCGAGGGTCTTGGCCAGTTCTGTCTTCCCGACGCCGGTGGGGCCGAGGAAGATGAACGAGCCGATGGGGCGGCGAGGGTCGCGGATGCCGGAGCGGGCGCGGATGATGGCGTCGGCGACGAGCTTGACGGCCTCGTCCTGACCGATGACGCGCTCGCGCAGGATCTCGTCAAGGCGCAGCAGTTTCTCGCGTTCGCCCTCCTGGAGGCGGGCGACGGGGATGCCGGTCCAGGCGGCGACGATCTCGGCGATCTCCTCCTCGGTGACGACCTCGCGCAGCAGCCGGTTCTGCCCTTGTTTGGCGGCCAGTTGTTCCTCCTCTGCGGCGAGTCGGCGCTCCAGGTCCTGGAGGCGGCCGTAGCGGAGTTCGGCGGCGCGGTTGAGGTCGTAGGCGCGTTCGGCCTCCTCCGCCTCGTGGCGGACCTGCTCCAGTTCCTGGCGCAGTTCCTGCACGCGGCGGATCGCCTGCCGTTCGGCGTCCCACTGGGCGTGTTTGGCGTCGGCCTCGCCGCGCAGGTCGGCCAGTTCCCGGCGCAGCTCCTCCAGGCGGGCTTTGCTGGCGGGGTCGGTCTCCTTGGAGAGGGCCGCCTCCTCGATCTCCAGGCGGGTGACGCGGCGGGTGATCTCGTCGAGTTCGGCGGGCATCGAGTCGATCTCGGTACGCAGCCGGGCGCACGCCTCGTCGACGAGGTCGATGGCCTTGTCGGGCAGGAATCGATCGGTGATGTAGCGGTGGCTGAGGGTGGCCGCGGAGACCAGCGCGGTGTCCTGGATCTTCACGCCGTGGAAGACCTCGAGGCGTTCGCGCAGTCCGCGCAGGATGGAGATGGTGTCCTCCAGGCTCGGCTCGTCGACCAGGACCTGCTGGAAGCGGCGTTCGAGAGCGGCGTCCTTCTCGATGTGCTTGCGGTACTCGTCGAGGGTGGTGGCGCCGATCATGTGGAGTTCGCCGCGGGCGAGCATCGGTTTGAGCATGTTGCCCGCGTCCATGGCCCCCTCGGCGGCGCCCGCGCCGACGACGGTGTGCAGCTCGTCGACGAAGAGCAGGATGCGTCCCTGGGCGGCCTTGACCTCGCTGAGCACGGCCTTGAGGCGTTCCTCGAACTCACCGCGGTACTTGGCACCGGCGACCAGGGAACCCATGTCGAGAGCGAACACGATCTTGTCGCGAAGACCTTCGGGCACGTCGCCGCGGACGATGCGCTGGGCGAGGCCCTCGACGATGGCGGTCTTGCCGACGCCGGGGTCGCCGATGAGGACGGGATTGTTCTTGGATTTGCGGCTGAGGATCTGGGTGACGCGGCGGATCTCGGCGTCCCGGCCGATGACCGGGTCGAGCCTGCCGTCCCTGGCCTCGGCGACGAGATCGCGGCCGTACTTCTCCAGAGCCTCGTAGGCCACTTCGGGGTTGGCGGACGTGACGCGCTGGTTGCCGCGGACCTGGGTGAGCGCGCTCAGGAACGAGTCCCTGGTGATGCCGGCCTGTTTCAGCAGTCGCCCGGCGGCGGTTGAAGAGCCCTCCTCCACCAGGGGTAGCAGCAGGTGCTCCACGGACACGTACTCGTCCTTGAGGCGTTTGGCCTCCCGCTCGGCGGCATCGAGCAGGTGGGCGAGGCGCTGAGTGACGAAGACCTGGCCGGGTGCCGCGCCGGGGCCGGTGACCTTCGGGCGGCGGGAGAGTTCTTCGCGCACGGCCGCACGCAGTTCCTTCGGCTCGGTGCCGGCCTGTTGCAGCAACCGCGGGATCAGACCGTCCTCCTGATCGAGAAGTGCGAGCAGCAGGTGTTCTCCGTCTACCTCGGTCTGCCCCATGCGGACGGCCGCGCTCTGGGCCTCCTGGAGGGCTTCCTGAGACTTCTGGGTGAGACGGTTCATGTCCATGGGGGCGTTTCACTCCTCGTGCCGCGGCCGCGCAGGGCGGCTTCGAGCAGGCTGATGTGGTCGAGCAGGTCGAGCACCAGGCCGATGGATGCGTAGTTGAGGCAGAGTCCGGAGCGCAGCCGCTGGATACGGGCGAGGACCGCCGGGGCTGTGGAGTCGAACACCAGGTGCCCCGCGGCGTCGCGCTCGGCGTCGACCAAGCCGAGGGCGACGAACCGACGGACCAGATCGGGGTGGAGGCCCGAGAGACGGGCCAGGGCGTCCAGGGAAAGCCTGGGGGCGGGCACCAGCGCGTACCGGGCGGCCGTCGAGGCGGTGACGTCGGCGCCCGTTCGTACCGGACGGTCGCCCACGCCGGCCCGGCCTGCCGCTCTCGCGGGTCGGTTGTTCATCGCGTCCTCCTGGGGTCGAACGAGGAGGTGGCGGCGAGCTCCTCGAACAGTTCGCGCTCCCGGTCGCCGAGGGCGGGCGGCACCATGACACGGAGTTCGGCGTACAGGTCGCCGTTCGCGCCGCGCGGGTTCGGCATGCCCTCGCCGCGCAGCCGCAGCCGCCGGCCGCTGGAGGAGCCCGCGGGCACCGTGACCTTGGCCGTGCCACCGCCGGGGGTGGGCACCGGCACGGTCGCACCCAGGGCCGCCTCCCAAGGGGCGACCGGGACCTGGACGTGCACATCGCGGCCGTCCAGCCGGAACCGGGGGTGGGGCTGGATACGCACCCGCAGGTACAGGTCGCCCGCGCGGGCGTCACCACTGCCCCGGCCGCCCTCGCCCGCCAGCCGGATGCGCTGCCCGTCGGTGACGCCCGGCGGCACGTTGACCTCGTACCGCCGCGGCTGCCCGGTGGGACCGGCGAGCGTGACGGTGCGACGGCCGCCTCGGTACGCCTCCTCGACGGTGAGCGGCAGCTCGGCCTCCTGGTCTGCACCGGGGACGCCGCCTCGGGCGGCACCGGCTCCGAACATGGAGCCGAGCAGGTCGTTGATGTCGATGTCCTCCGCTCCGAAGCCGGTGGCGTACCGGACGCGAGAACCGCCCGCACCTGCGGTCCTCCCACCGCCGAAGCCGCCGCCCGCTCCCGCCGCGACTCGTTCGTCGAAGTCCTCCGGGATCTTGCGGAAATCCTCGCCGAAGCGGTCGTAGCGGGCCCGGGTCTTGGGATCGGACAGGACGCTGTATGCCTCGTTGAGGTTCTTAAAACGCTCCTCCGCCCCGGGGTCCTTGTTGACGTCGGGGTGGTGCCTGCGGGCGAGTGTGCGATATGCCTGCTGGATCTCGTCCTGGCCCGCGCTCCGCGACACGCCCAGCACCTCGTAGTAGTCCCGTGCCATCGCCGTTCACTCCCGCTTCGCGACAGTCACGGCGGCGGGCCTGAGCTGTCGTTCGCCGTCCCCGTAGCCCGGGCGTAGCACCTCGACGACGGTGCCCGGCTCGATGTCGGGGTCCTGGACGACGCCGACCACCTCGTGCCGGGCCGGGTCGAAGGCGACGCCTGTCTCCGCCCGCCGCGGGTAGCCGAGCAGTTCGAGGACGTTCACCCCCTGGTCGCGTACGGCCCGGACGCCCTCCACGATCGCGCCCGGATCGGCACCGGCGTGGGTCAGGGCGAGTTCGAGGTTGTCCAGAACGGGCAGGAAGGCGGCCGCCGTGCGGGACCGCTCGACCACCCGTTCCCGCTCCAGTTCCCTGGCTTGACGCTTGCGAAGGTTGTCGAGATCGGCGAGCGCGCGCCGCCAGCGGTCCTCCAGTTCCTGGATCGCGGTCGTGTACTCGTCCTCGGCACGCGCGGGGCCGGCGGCGTCGGGACCCGGTTCGTCGTTCGCCGCCTCCGGCCGGGGTGGCGGGCCCGGTTGCGGCAAATCCCCGCGAGGAGGGCGTACGGCGCCTTCCGGGACCGGTTCGACCGGATCAGACGCGGCCCGGTCAGGTTCCTGGGGGTGGCTGGGCATGGCGCGCCTCAGTCCTTGTCGAACTCGGCGTCGATGACATCGTCGCCACCGCCACCGCCGCTCGTGGGACCACCGGTGGCGGCGTCCTGGCTGGGACCGCCAGTGGCCTCGGCGCCCTGATGGGCCGCCAGCCCGGCAAGCACCTGCTGGAGTTCGGAGGTCAGGGATCGCACGCGCTCAACGCCCGCCTCTTCCTTGACCGCCGCCCGGGCGTCGGACACGAGCATCTCGGCACGTGCCTTCTCGTGCGAGGGCGTTGCGTCGCCCAGTTCGGCGAGGCGCTTCTCGACCTGGTAGGCGACGGCGTCGAGCTCGTTGCGCGCGTCGACGGCCTCGCGGAGTGCCTGGTCCTGACCCCGGTTGCGCTCGGCCTCCTGGACCATGCGTTCGACCTCACTGCGGTCCAGGTTGGAGCTCTCGCTGATGGTGATGCCCTGTTCCTTGCCGGTGTCCCGGTCGCGGGCCCTGACGTTGAGGATGCCGTTGGCGTCGATGTCGAAGGTGACCTCGATCTGTGGTTCGCCCCGCGGCGCCGGCCGGATGTCGGTGAGCTGGAACCGGCCGAGCACCCGGTTGTCGGCGGCCCGCTCGCGTTCGCCCTGGAGGACCACCACATCGACGGCCGGCTGGTTGTCCTCGGCGGTGGAGAAGGTCTCGGTACGGCGCACCGGGATGGTGGTGTTCCGCTCGATGATCTTCGTCATCACTCCGCCGCGCGTCTCCACGCCCAGCGACAGGGGTGTGACGTCGAGCAGCAGGACGTCCTTGACCTCGCCCTTGAGCACCCCGGCCTGGATCGCGGCGCCCAGCGCCACGACCTCATCGGGGTTGACGCTCATGTTGGGTTCCTTGCCGCCGGTCAGCCGGCGGACCAGGGCCTGGACCGCTGGAATACGCGTGGAGCCGCCTACGAGGATGACCTCGTCGATGTCGCTCTCGCCGACCTTGGCGTCGGCCATGGCCTGCTGGACCGGTCCCAGGCAACGCTCCACCAAGTCGCCGGTGATCTGCTCGAATGTAGACCGCATGATCGAGTCGGTGAGGTGCTTGGGGCCCGACGCGTCAGCGGTGATGAACGGCAGGCTGACCTGCGTCTGCGTCACCGAACTGAGCTCGGTCTTGGCCTTCTCCGCCGCCTCGAACAGTCGTTGCAGCGCCTGCGGGTCCTTGCGCAGGTCGATGCCGTTCTCCTTCTGGAAGTCGTCCGCGAGGTAATCCACCAGACGCCGGTCGAAGTCGTCGCCGCCCAGGTGGCTGTCGCCGGCGGTGGAGCGCACCTCCACCACGCCGTCGCCGACGTCGAGGATGCTCACGTCGAAGGTGCCGCCGCCCAGGTCGAAGACGAGGACGGTCTCGTGCTGCTTCTTGTCCATGCCGTAGGCGAGGGCAGCCGCCGTCGGCTCGTTGATGATCCGCAGCACCTCCAGTCCCGCGATCCGTCCGGCGTCCTTGGTGGCGGTGCGCTGAGCGTCGTTGAAGTAGGCGGGCACCGTGATGACCGCCTCCGTGACCCGTTCCCCCAGCTGTTTGGAGGCGTCGTCGGCGAGTTTGCGCAGCACCTGTGCGCTGATCTCCTCAGGCGCGTACAGCTTGTCCCGCACCTTGAAACGGGCCGCCCCGCCGTCGCCCTCGACGACGTCGTACGCCACCGCCCTGGCCTCGTCGGAGATCTCGTCGAAGTGCCGACCGATGAACCGCTTGGCCGAGTAGATGGTGCCCTTCGGGTTGAGGATCGCCTGGCGCCGGGCCAGCTGGCCCACCAGTCGCTCGCCGGTGTCGGTGAAGGCCACCACGGACGGTGTCGTGCGGTTGCCCTCGCTGTTGGGCACGACGGACGGCTCGCCGCCCTCCCACACGGCGATCACCGAGTTGGTGGTGCCCAGGTCGATGCCCACTGCCTTGGCCATGAGGATCTCCTCCCGTGCGGCGGCCTGCGTCGACTCTCCGGATCACGTATGTTCAGGTACGGATGGGACCTCCGCCTGCGGTCTGCAGCGCGCCGATCGGCCGCACAGCCCCGTAGGCGAGCGCCTCGTCCACGACAACCTCATACCGGCTCGGCTGCATCGAGCGGAGCGAGGCGAAAGCCCGGCAACGGCCCTGCAGGGCGTGTAGCGGCACGCCGAACAGCGCGCCGACAACAGGCCCGAAGATCAGCCCGTACAGGACGAAAAGCAAGGCGGAGACGACGGGGTCGAGCCAGTTCGCATGGCCGAACAGCCAGCCGATCAGGACACCGGGGACCGCACCGCTCGCCGTCCCGTGAAGGGCGGCCCTGCCGTAGTTCATCGGGCCGATCACCTGCTCGACCAAGCGCACGTCCTGGGCGGTGATCGCCACCTTCTCCACGGAAATCCCACGGTCAGACAGGAGGTCAACGGCACGTTCCGCTTCCCGGTACGTCTTGTACGAGGCAACCGGCCTGCGATACTGCTCGATCATCGCCCAGCCCTTCCTGCCGGTGCGCACAGAGGGTTCGAACAATCCCAGGGTGGCGAGCCGAATGGCTCCACGCCTGGGCCTGGCGAGTCAGAAAAGCACGGGTTCGGTCGCCCCACGAGTACTACTAGAGGAAAAATCCGAGCATCTCGGATGAGCCGGCCCGCGAGCGGGTGCGACCCGCCCGTAGGCCCGGGAGAACGGAGTGATCCCATGGCCGGCAGCCGGGCACACAATCCGTACCGCCGCCGCTCCGACCGGGAGGGCAGCCCTCCGTGGGGCAGCGCCGGGCGGCCCCCATGGCCGCGCGGAGAGGGCCCCGCCCACCCGTTACGACCCCATCCGACCATGCCCTCCACGCACTGATCGTGCTCTACAGCGCCCTGTTCGACACCCTGGACGAAGGCGAGATCCTGCGCCTGGCCATGGACCACATAGCCGCCGCAGGGCCATACCGCGCCGAGGCCGGATACCTCAGGGTGGACGGCGACCTGGTCCCCAGCCCGACGAATGGGCGAATCCATGCCGTGGCCGTGGACCGGAGGGTGCGGGAGCTGGCCGGGCAGGACGGCCCTGTGACCGTACCCGGCAGGCCCTGGGGCTGGGCGCTGGGGCTGCGCGGACTTGAGAGACTCCACGGCTACCTCGTGGTGACGTCGCACCGCCAGCCCACCGAGGCCGAGCGCCCCCTGCTCGCCATACTCGTCCGGCACACCGCTGCTGCTCTGTCGGTCGCCTTCGCACACCGCCGCCAACGCGAGGACGCGCTGGAGCTGCACCGGCTCAGGGAGGAGCGCACAGCCCTCCAGCGGCAGCTGATCTCCGTCGTGGCTGAGCTGGGGTACCAGCGGGCCGTTCACGCGCTCATGGCCGACGTCGCTGCCTCGGGCGGCGGCGAGGAAGCCGTCACCCGCGCACTGCACGGGCTCACTGGACTCCCCGCGCTGGTCGAGGACCGCTTCGGTCGGCTGAGGTCCTGGACCGGCCCCAGCCGCCCCGATCCCTATCCGGAACCGGACCCCGTGCGCCAAGACGAAATGCTGCACGCCGTCGCCCGAGAGACCGGGCCAGTGCGAATCAAGGACCGGCTGATCACCCTGGTACGCCCGCACGACGAGATCCTGGGCGTGCTGGCCCTGGTCGATGCCCGGGGCGAGGCCGACGAGCACACCGTGTTCGCGATGGAACACGCCGCCACGTCGCTCGCACTGGAGATGGCGCACCTGCGCAGTCTGGCCGAAGTGGAGCTGAGACTGCACCGCGAGCTGGTCGACGACCTCCTGGCAGGGACGGACGAGGCGAGCGCCTACGCCCGGTCCGAGGCCGTCGGACACGACCTGCATCGTCGTGGTGCAGTAGTCGAACCGGAGTGCGGACGATTCCTTCGTGCAGACCGTGGGCCGGGCGGCCTCTGCCGTGGGCATGCGCTCGCTGCTGACCCGACGTTCCGACCACGTGGTCCTGATCGCCGACGACAGGCCGCACGCCCGCGCTCTGTACGAGGCGCTCGCCCGGGAGATCGGGACACGGTCCGGGACGATCGGGGTGAGCGCCCCCTGCGACTCCCTGGACGACATCCCCCGCCGCTACCAGGAGGCGCAGCGCGCCCTGGAAGTGCTCCGCCACTCCCGCGAGCGCTACGGCACGACGTTCTTCGACGAGCTTGGCCTCTACCGCATCCTGGGACCTGGCAACGATTACCGGGCACTGGAGACGTTCGTCCACGAGTGGCTCGGGCAGCTCATCGACTACGACTCCCGGCACCACGCGGCCATGGTGGAGACCCTGTCCCGGTGCTTTGATCACCATCCGATACGCGCCCTGGGTCGCGCCGGGAACCGCCCCGGGACGTATACGCCCCTCGGTGGCGGGTGAACCGTTGTTCAGCCGCCACCGATCCGTGGTGTCCTCGAACGATGCGTCCGCGCCCACAAGCAGCGAAGCGGGGCAATCTCACGATCCGGTTGCAGGATTGCTGCCTCAAGGCTTGCGTCAGCTGGTCATGGTGACCGGGGGCGGGGTCCAGGTGCCGTCGAGGACACTGGGCTTGGGCCAGTACATGCGCAGCATCAGGGAGAACTGGCCGCTGGGTGCGGGTAGCCAGTTGGACTGCTCGCCTGCCGACGGGGTGTCGTGCTGGATGTAGATGTCCATGGAACCGTCGGGGTTGGGTGTCGGCTTGACGGTGTGTCCGACCTCGTAGCGGTTGATCGGGTTGGGGACCAGGAAGCCGGATGCGTCGTACATCGTGAGGGACCAGAACGCGTTCACCGGCGGGGTTTGGCCGGGGGCGAAGTGGATGACGAACCGGTCGGCTCCGGTCAGCGGCTTGCCCTGGCTGTCGGTGCGGGTCAGCGGGTAGACGGCGTCCTGGGGGAGGTTGGCGCCGAGTCCGTACCAGGCCGTGACCGCGCGCAGCATGTAGTCGGTGCCGTAGTCGCCCAGGTTGCGCATGACGCGCCAGCCGTTCACATTGGTTCCGGATGTGGCGAGCGCGGCCTGGATCTCCTGCTGGGCCGCGGGTACGGCCTGGCGCAGGGCTTGCGCTGTGGCGGGGCCCTTGGCGTTGACGTCGAACGGCCGGCCGGGGACGATGCCCAGGCGGGCCAGGGTGGCCGCCATGGGGGCGTCCTTCTTCGCGGGCGGGTTGGTGGCCATGGCCGAGGCGAGCTGGGAGAAGAAGCTCTGCGCGTTCATGGCGGCGACGCGGGCGGCCGGCGCCGTGGCGGGGACGGTCGGGTCGACGTGGCCTGCGGGCGGGGTGTAGGGGTGGCCGTAGGCGCTCAGCGGTTCGAGGGTGTAGTGGCTCACCAGGGCCTCGACGGCGGGCAGGTCGGCGAGGCCGTTGTACTGGGTTCGGCCGATGATCCACGCGGTCTGGGTGGGGGCCTTGATCTGCTTGACTCCGGCGGGCAGCCGGCCGTGCCAGCCGGGACCGGTGATGGCGAAGTCGCCGGCCGCGCTGCCGGTGGTGCGGGTTCCCGGCGAGGCGAAGACGTCGGTCCAGTCGCTGAGCATGGGCATCAGGAAATACCGGCCGTGGGTGTCCGGCACGTGGAGCACGACGGGCCCGGCCTTCAGGTCCAGCCACGCCGAGGTGTACAGGGTGTCGACGTTGGGGGCCACCACGGTGTGGAACTGCGGGCTTGGAGTGGTGTCCGCCTTGGCGAACTGGTTCACCGGCGCTTGCATGCTCGCCGGATCGGGCTTGACGACGTTGGTGGACGCCTGCTCGGTGGCCCGCATCAGGACCAGCGGGTAGCCGTAGACATACGCGTTGACCGCGTCGGTGGTGGCGGCGGGAGCGGGCGAAGGCTGTGCCGCGCTCGCCTGGGCGGCGGTTGCCGGCCCGGCGGCCAGCACGAGTGCCGCCGTCCCCACACAGGCGGCGGCACCCCAACGTCGGGGTTGACGCGTTGCGTTCATAACGGTTGTTCCTCACACGACAGTTGTCAGAGTTGACGGCACCCCGTGGCTGCAGCGGCGACGCTCTAATCTTCAGCGCCGTGCAGCGACGTTTTCGGGTACCCGGGCGGGCGGTCGGAAGGTGCTCCGCATGAGGACGGGCCGGCCTGGCCGACCGCCAGGCGAGGCACAACGTCGGCGCGCCGAAGGACGGTTAGCGTGCTTGCGCGCCCCGCGGCGTACCCGGCGAGGGAGAGAACCCATGCCATCCCCATCGGCTCGTTCCAGCATTCAATTACCCATCACGACCGTGCGGGACGAAGATCCGATCGCCCGCGCTTCACTGTCGCCCCACCGACGGGCCAGGGCCATCGGCGGGGAGGACACTCACGACGGCATATCGTTGTGACGTGTCACAACGAAGCGGGTCGTCACATGAGGCACCAGAGTCCAGCGAGGACATACGTGAGCAGGCGGTCCGACTGGCCGCCCGCCTCGAACCCCGGATCAACCAACTGGCCAGGCAGGTCGTCGAGCGCCAGCGGGCCCAGGTCCCCGGCTTCGACCGCCTCCCCGGCGATCTGCAGGACCTGGAGGCCGCCTCGACCGCCCGCCAGGCGATCCGCGACTTCCTGCGCTGCACGCAGGGCCTCGCCGACGCCGAAGCCGAGGTGTTCCGGGAGCGCGCCGCCCAGCGTGCCGCGGAAGGCATCCCCCTGATCGGGCTCCTCAGGTCGTACCACGTCGGCGCCGAGGTGCTGACCGACGCGCTCTGCGCCGCCGCCCGCCCCGGAGAGGAGGCCGCCCTTCTCCGGCTCGCCCGCCGGCTCTTCAGGGCCGTCAACGCCATGGTCGAGCAGGTCACCGAGGCGTACCTGCTGGGGGCGGCCGACCAGCAGGCGGCTGGACGGGAACTGGCCGCGGCACTGATCCGCGGCGACGCGCCACAGGACGTGGCCACCCGCTACGGTTTGCCTCTCGAACCCGGCTACCTCGTACTCAGCGTCCGCGCCCCCGCACCTCAGGAGCCGGTGGCCGCACGACGACTGCTCCACCAGGTCCTGGGCCGGCTCGCGCCGGCCGCGGCAGGCCGAGCGCTCAGCCTGCCGGACGAACAAGGCGGCCACATCCTGCTCCCCCTCGGCACACCCCACGCCGACCTCGTCCGACACCTGTCCACCGGCCTGCCCCGCCCGGCGATCGCCGGGGCCGCCCTCGCGGCCACCCCAGAGGACGTCCCCGCCGCCGCCGAACAGGCACGCCGGATCGCCGCCATCGCCCGCACAGCCGGCGTGCACCGACTCCAGGACGTGCTACTCGACTACCATCTGGCCGGATCCAAGGACAGCGCCGCCGAACTGTCCGCACTCCTCGACCCCCTGGACCACCACGCCGGCCTGGTCGAGACCGTCGCCGCGTTCCTCGACTGCGACCTCGACCGGCGCCGCACGGCCCAAGCACTCAAGGTCCACCCCAACACCGTCGACAACCGCCTCGCCCGCGCCACCCAACTGACCGGCCTGGACCCGCACACCACCCACGGCGTACAGCTCCTCGGCGCTGCCCTGACCCTGCGCCGACTCGCTGAAGGCTCGACAACCGGCTGCAAACCTGGCTCCGCCGTTGAGACGAACTGGCATGTCACCAAAGTTCGGTGAGATCACTCAACCCTTCGGCAAGACAGGACAGCCGGCGGCAATTGTCCGCTCTCATCCAATCGAGGCGTCTACTCAGCGAACTCAGTCGTTTGGCCTTGCCCTTGCCGGTAACCTCATCCGCCCTGATGAGAGGCACTCGCGTGGGTGCAGAGAAGCGCCAACAACGAGCCCGACTCCCGGGGATCCATCCGCGTCAGTCGGCGCCGGGGCGATGAGCCTCACAGACCCACGTCATTCCCACGGTTCGCGGGGTCAGGGCTGCACAGCCAGCCGTTGATGGCGAAGCGGCTGTCCGCGTGCTGCTTGCTCCGACAGCTGACCGGCCGCACCTCATGCCAGGCGGTGGGTCGGAAGAACACGATGCTGTCGTGCTCGGGCTCCCAGTCCCGCCATGTGCGCTCCTGCCACTTTCCGGCTGTCTCGGTGTGCAGGGGCAGGGCGGCGTCGAACACACGCAGTTCTCCCCCGTCGAAGGGCCGGGGTGTGCGATGCAGGTAATACACGAAGGTGAGCAGACGCCGGGGGGCGAACTCGGCGCTGGTGTCCTGGTGCGCCCGGTAGAAGTCGCCGTCGTTGTGCACGTTGAGGCTGTAACTGGGTTCGGTGTACTGGCAGGAGATGCCCAGCGTGTGCTCGACCGCCTCCAGGACCTCGTCGATGGCTGCCAGCAACTCGGGCGCGGTGAAGTCCTGGCAGGAGCGGGACCGGCGAATGTCGGGGACCACCTCCCGGTCTCGAATCATCGAGGGCTTCCACGTGTCGCCGGCGGACGCGATGGCGCGCTCCAGTAAGGCGCTGGCCGTTCGCTCACCCAGGAACTGGGTGATGCGACAGACCGTCACCGGAAGCCGCCAGATCGCGTCCGTACACACCGCCGGCCGCTGATCCATCGCCTCGGATGGTCCCGTCACGGTGCCGTGTCGCGCCGAGGTGTCCTGTCTTGTCATGGTCTCCTGCCTTCTGGATCGCGACGAGTGTTCCGCAGCGGCCGACTCCTCCAAGTCCTCTCCGGGAGTGGACGGCGGCCGTGGGCCAGGCTCGGCCTGGGACGCCCCGTGGCCACTGGCCGTCCGGCCCTGCGACCGCTGGAGCATCACGGCAGGACGTCTGGCGTCGTCACGCGGCCTCGGGCTTGTTCCCGCTCGCGGCTTCTCGCAGGCAGTTCACTTCGGCCGTGAGTTCTTCCACGCGGCGGTGCAGTGCCTGGACGCAGACCAGGGCGACGCCGAGGCCGTCGACGACGGGGATGGTGGTGCCGTCCTGGTTGAAGCCGAAGGCGGCCTGCCAGTCCTGGGCCATCGGCCCGAGGTGACGCACGTCTTCGGGCTCCCAGAGGTAGCGCCAGGTACTGATCGGCAGCGCGGCCACGCTCTCCAGGATCGCGTAGCCGTTGACCGCACCGACCGTGGCCGCAGCGCCGCCCTCCCGCGCGCCGGCCAAACGACGGGCCGGGGCACTGCGGTCGGCCGCCCGGGACCGCTGGCGGAAGACCCGCATCCTCACCGGCTCCAGTCGACCGGGACCACGTCCTGCTTGAGCCCGCGGTCACTGCAGACGGCACACGGGTTGCCCGGGACACCGGGGCCCTGGTCGGTGCCGACGGTGATCGCTCCGTGGGCCCCGGCGGGGGCGTGGATGCCATCGCCGACCAGCGCGGCTTCGTAGCCGCCCAGCAACTCCTGGAGGGTTCCGGGGCCCAGGTCCTCCGGAGCGGCGATCGCGGCGATGCCGGAATCGTCCGTGTAGGCCATCCCCAGCGTCCGGCCGCCCATGGTGGCGAACACGACCTTCGCACCGCGGATGGGCTCCCCGGTCACCGCGTCGGACGCCATCGCGTCGATGTTCTCCAACTGCATCTGGGTGACGTTCAAAGTGGCCTGGCTGGCCGTCAGCCTTGTCGGCTTCAGGCTGGGGCATTGCGCCCCGCTGCTGCACGACGCGGGCGTTGGGGTGGTCGCAGACGCGGTGACGCCACTCCCCGCACCCAACGATGCCAAAGCCGCGGCCATCACCGCGACGGTCTTACGACCTACAGAACTCATGTCCACTCCCGTGGGAACTGCCCGAGCGTGATCCGTTCCAGCGCATGGCGGCCGGGACGGCCTGGCCGCGCGCGGCACGCGACGGGTGCCGCCCCCTTCGGACGACGCGACCGAGCGTAACCACGCACATCTGGCCCAACCAGCTGACAACCGCGAGTTCGCACCATCTGATGAACCGCCAGCAGGACGGTGACGAACGCGATCGACACACACAAACCAACGAGCGATCGGCGTAGAACACGCCGCAACCGACTCACCACCGCAAAATCGTATGCGAGTGTGCGGGTGCCGATAAATCATCCACGCAGGTCACAGCCTTGCTGCCGTCCTTCGGCTCTGGCCAGTACCGCTCCGGCGTCTTCACCTGGAAGGGCGTCGGCGGCATCATGATCTGTCGTGCTGCTGCGCTTCGCCTACCTCGCCGCGACCAACGCCCTGGCGTTCCTGCGCCTCCTGCCCATGAGCGACAGAGACAAGGACATCGAGATCCTCGCGCTGCGGCACCAACTGCTGGTCCTCCAACGCCAGGCCCGGAAGCCGAACTTCACCGACACCGATCGCGCCGTCCTCGCCAGCCTGCTCCACCACCTCCCCAAGGACAAACTGCGCCACCTCCTGCTGCTCGTACGGCCCGACACGATCCTGCGCTGGCATCGCGACCTGCCCAAGCGGCGCCACGCCGCAACCTGCGTACCCAAGCGACGCGGGCGCCCGCCCACGATCCGCTCGATCCGTGCCCTGGCCCTGCGCCTCGCCCGCGAAAACGCGTCCTGGGGCTACCGCAGAATCCACGGCGAACTCACGGCACTGGGCATCAAGGTCGCCGCGTCCACCGTCTGGGAGATCCTCAAGGAACATGGCATCCCTCCCGCACCGGAACGGCAGAACACCACCTGGGCCGACTTCCTGCGCAACCAGGCCGAGGCCCTGCTGGC
Organism: Kitasatospora sp. NPDC024654; assembly: GCF_055559155.1. Lineage (NCBI taxonomy): Bacteria > Bacillati > Actinomycetota > Actinomycetes > Kitasatosporales > Streptomycetaceae > Kitasatospora > Kitasatospora sp. NPDC024654. Next base: position 2,802 of record NZ_JBVHLF010000113.1, on the reverse strand, counting down.
CTGCGACCTGTTCGAAGTCCGCACCCTGACGGGCGCGCGGCTGTACGTCTTCGCCGTCATCGAGCACTCGACCCGGCGTATCCGGATCCTGGGTGCCACGGCGCACCCCACCGGCGAGTGGATCGTACAGCTCGGACGCAACCTCCTCATGGATCTCGAGGATGCGGGCAGCAGGGCCCGGTACTTGATCCGCGACCGGGACTCGAAGTTCACCGCCACCTTCGACGCCCTGCTGACCGATGCCGGAGTGGAAGTCGTCACCACCGGCATCCGCATCCCACGGATGAACTCGCTGATCGAGCGCTGGATACAGACCTGCAGGCACGAGCTCCTCGACCGCACCCTGATCTGGAACCAGACCCACCTTCTCCACGCACCGCGCGAGTACGAGCAGTTCTACAACAGCCACCGACCACACCGAGCCCTCGGCCAAGCCGCCCCACTGCGGCCACTCCCCCAACCGATCAACGAACCAGCACAGATCAGGCAGTTGGAGATCCACCGACGAGACAGACTCGGCGGAACCCTCCACGAGTACCGACATGCTGCTTGACCGGGCGGGATGATTTATCGGCACCCACAATGTCGACTCATGCCATACCGAACCGGAAGACCATGTCCGTCCAGTCGGTGTCAGGTGCCCCGTCGTCGAGCGCCTCGCTGATCGTCCGCTCTTCATAGCTGAAGTGTGATTCCATGATCGCCGCCAATCCGTCAAGCTCACGCCCGATCGCCTCCAGGACCGGGCCACGCGATTCGGCAGCCCTGTCAGCGAGTTCACGCACCCGAGACAGGATCGAGGCGATCACGCCGTGATCTTCAACAAGATTCGCGACCGTCGTTGCGAGACCCGGGCGTTCGCGCAGCAACTGGGAGAACATCCCGTCGTCCTCGCCCTGATGGTGCGACGTCAGCGCGGCACAAAAGGCCAGGCAATGGGTGACAAGTGCGTCGTCGCTCAACCGGCGGTGTCCGAGACTTGTCCTGATCTCGTTGATCTGGCGACGCAGTTCTTGATGTGCTTGTGAGAGCTGCAGACTCAAGGCGGCTACACGGTCGCCGTCGCGGGAAGCCACGGATGGCGGTCCCTTCGGTTCCGCACCTCCATGCCTGGCGCAGTCCGCCACCGGCACGCGATGCTGCCGCAATCTGATCACGCAACGCGGCGGTACGGCAAGCACGCCGCCCACCCGCACCTGTAGCCAGCTTCAGGCCCCGGCGTTCAGCCAGCTCAGCCCTTCACTCCAGAAGAACCGCACCCGAAGGAGTTCGGGGCCACCAGGTCTTCCCTCTTGCGCTCAGGTGCGGGTGGGCCACCATGCATGGCCGAGCAGCAGCGCCCCGGGGACGACCCCCGCCACTGTCGCGATCGCCACTGCCGGCGCGCCGCAGACGGCGAACATCAGCCCCGCGCCTCCGCATACCGCCATCGCTGCGCCCAGCACCCGCATCGAGGCCAGCCGCCAGACGGCCGCCAGCCCGAAGAAGTGCACCCCGACCACGAGCGCCATCCACGGCAACGTCGCCCGGTGGGCGTGCAGCACGCTGTTGATCAGCACCAACCCGCCCGCCAGGGCCACTACTTCGGCCGCGACCACCCCCCAGTAGCCCCACCCGAACCCGCCGCCGGTCCGCATAGCAGGCCCCCTCCTCCGCCCCAACAGCACGGCGAGAAACCCCCCGATCGCGAGCACCCGCAGCGGAATCGCGACCGCGGCCGGCAGCGCCCCGGCATTCGCCCCGACGAAAACAAGCCCGAATGCGGCCCCGATGACCCGTCCGGTCCGATAGTCAGTCACATCGCTCATTGTCATCCGCCCACCTCAACAACGCCCCCCTGACCCGCCCCTGATCCGTCCCTGACCCGCCCCCATCTGCACCCCAACCAGCACCCCGCCACCCACTGAGGACTCTGGGCCTGAACCACCGGCCCATCATCAGCTCACTGGCCGTGATGGGCCATTGCTGCATCAGCCGTCCGCGCTGATGGTTGCTGCTATGCCGACCTCAGGGTGTAGGCACCGTAGCCGTCGCACTGGATGGCGCCGTCCGAGATGCCGGTGATGACGAATCCTGCGGGGATGGGGGAGTTGGCGCAGATCACCTGACCGCTGTAGGGCGTCTGGATGGTGAAGGCGCCGTAGCCGTCGCACTGGATGGCGCCAGGTGAGACGCCGGTGATGACGAATCCTGCGGGGATGGTGGAGTTGGCGCAGATCACCTGACCGCTGTAGGGCGTCTGGATGGTGAAGGCGCCGTAGCCGTCGCACTGGATGGCGCCAGGCGAGACGCCGGTGATGACCCATCCCGAGGGGATGGGGGAGTCGGTGCAGATCACGGCTGAGGCCGCGGGGTGCATGGTCGCGGGTGCGGCCTGTGCCACGGTAGCCGTCGTTGTAACCCCGGCGACGACCAGGGCGAGTGTCACCAGGAGCCTTGCGAGCCAGTCTGTGACGATCTTCATTCAGAGACCTCTCTCAGTGTCATGCCGCACTCGTGTGAGTGCGACGTCAGCGCGTGCTGACGTCGGATACCAGGCCGTGTCACGGCGAAGTCCGCAGATTGCCGGGCAGCCCGAGTCGCCAGCGACATGCGCGTGCGCATCAGTACTTTCCCCTCAAACAGCGGGCTGCGGCTGCGACAGGGGAGCACTCAGATGGTTGCAGCGCGGGCGTTCGGTTCACCAGCTGTTCGGTGCCGGGCCTAACCTCGGGCTTTCACGGCGACTGCTGTCCGATGGGTGATCAGAAAAGAGAAAAGTGCTCCTGACCTGCAACGATGGGACTTGTCTAGGGTCCAGTC
>NZ_JBVHLF010000112.1:0-18266 GCF_055559155.1 Kitasatospora sp. NPDC024654 | reverse complement strand
GTACTGCAGGGGGGACCCTGTGGGAGAGTAGGACGCCGCCGAACGATTTTTCAGAGAAGCCCCTTCCGGGAGACCGGCAGGGGCTTCTCGCGTTCTCGCCGAGAGCGGTGTCAGATCTCCAGGTCGCTCTCGATCCTGGCCAGCTGGTGGCGTGCCATGGCCAGGTTGGCGCGCCGCCGGTCGAGCGCCAGATAGAGGAAGAGGCCCTTGCCGGAACGCGCGGTGAGCGGCCGGATCAGGTGGTACTGGTTGCTCAGGGTGATCAGGATGTCCTCGATACCCTCCTTCAGGTTGAGCATGTCCATGGTGCGCATCTTGGCGCGCATCACGTCGGTGTTCCCGGCCGCGGCCACGTTGAGGTCGAGTCCGCCACCACCGTCCACTGTGGCCAGCGCCATGCCGCTGCCGTAGTCGACCAGTGCCGAGCCGATCGCACCTTCGATCGTGCTCATCGCCTGGCGGAGTGCACCGTCTGGATCGGTCATGTCAACTCCCGCTTACTTGGTGGTTTCTGATGACGGGTCGATTGGTGGCGGCGTCGTCGAGCAGGGCACCGATCCGCCCTGCCGACCGCCGGGCCTCCAGGTGCAGGCGGCCGACATTGACGTCCGGGTGGGCGAGGACGGTGAGGACGCAGACGACCCCGGCCGCGTAGGCGGCGACGTAGCCGTGCTCCCCGCGCACCAGCGACTCCCGGAACTCCCCCTGGCCGGTGGCGTCGGCCAGCCGCTGGGCCACCCCGAGCACCGCGGCGGTGAGCGCGGCCAGCCCGGCCGGCTCGGTGTCATGGGTGTCGTGTGCGAGCAGCAGGCCGTCCACACTGGCCACCAGGCCACCCGCCAGGTGCGGTACCCGCTGGCGCAGTGCGCGGAGTTCGGCCAGGAGGTCGGTCTCCACCGCCATCAGCTGTCTCCTCCCGGCGCGCTGCTTGAGTGCCCGCCTCATGGCCACGAGCGGTTGGCTGCGGACGGACAGGGCGTCAAGGTCGGGCCTCCAGTGCGGTTCGTATTCGGATCAGCAGAGCGGTGTCGGGCTCGTACCCGGACAGTGGCTCCCGTGGGCGGCGCGACGAGGCCCCGGGCGTCCGGCGCTGCAAGGCGGGGGAGCCGCCGGGGACGGTATCGGGCGGGCCGAGGGGCCGTGGCGCCGAGGCGGGCTGGGCGGGCGGTCCGGCGACCAGCCCGGCGGCGGCGAGCCGGCGGACGTCGACCAACGTCGCGTAGGCCGAGCGGCCCAGCAGTCTGGCCAGGTCGGCCGGGGTTCTTCGGCCGTCGGCGTGGTCCAGTAGCTCGCCGAGCCGTGGACCGGTCCGGCGGCCGGCCCGGCCGGGGTGCTCGACGGGAACCACGGGTTCGATGTCGACCTGCGACCCCGGCCAGATCCGCTCCAGCAGGTCGTGCCGGCGGATCGTCTCGTGCCGGAGCTCGCGTGCGCTCACCGTGCGGACCGGTCCGAGCCAGTGTTCGGCGCCGGGCTCGAAGGAGACCGGCGCGGACCGGGCGCTGAGGGTGAAGAAGGCCGCGTCGTACAGCTCGACGAGGTGGCAGAGCTCCAGCTCGCCCTGGGTGAGATGGCCTCGTTCGACCAGCATCCGGCCGACCCGGTGCTCGGGGCCGAAGACGCGCAGCGTCTCCCGCCAGGTGTCCACGGGCAGTCGGCCGGAGGTGGTCAGCAGCACGGCCAGCCCGGTCGCCCGGGTGCTCTCGGCGTGCACCACCGCTCCCTCGGCGAGATAGACCGTGCCGGTCACGCTGTGCAGGGCACCGGTGGCGCGGGTGCCGGCCAGTCGTTCCATCGTCTCGGTGAGCGGCTGGCCATCGAGCAACGCTGCCAGGGTCATCGGGACCGCCCGGAATCGCCCGGCGGCTGACGGACGCTCATCCCAGCACCAGCTCCTCCGAGATGGACTGCAACCGGAACCGGGCGGCGGCCAGGTTCCCCTCGGCCCGGTCGAGCCAGAGATGCAGGATCAACCGGCTGTCGAAGACGGTGCCGATGAAGCAGAGCAGGTGGTAGCTGTGGCCCGCGGTGACGATGATGTCCTGCAGCGGGGTGACCGCGTTCTCGACGTCGGTGAAGGTGGGGCTCTCGGCCGCCGCCCTGACCAGGTCGGTGGCCTCGGCCGCGGTCTCCTCGTGGTCGCCGGTCGGGCTGGCGCCGGCAGTGCCGAGGACGAGGCCGCTGCTCCAGTCGATCAGGCTCACGCCGCGGGCCCCGGCGATGGCCATCGCTGCGGACAGGCATGCGTCGATCCCCGGCACACGGGCTCCTTCGTGGGGGAGGGGTGAGGGTTGCGGGCACGCGGAGGCACTCGGAGTGCTACATCGCGTGGTGTCTCCGACACGGAAGGCTACTGACGGTTCCCGGGTGGCGAAAATGTCATTGTCATATTCGCGATTTCACGGGCGCTTTCCAGCCATCCATCTTCCGGTCGGCAGCCGGAGTGGCCGGGAAAAGCCGATGACCGGCTGCCTGCGCATGGCGCGGGCAGCCGGTCACCTGGGTGTGGACGTTGGCCGGTTCCGTATGGTCGGCCGGGCACGGAATGTCGCCATCGGCCTGGCCGGGAGAGTACTGTCGGCCGTTCGGGCCCGGGCGGGGTACCCGGTCAGCCCTGGCTCTCCGCCGCGGCGGACCGGCGGGCGGCCTTGGCGGTGGCCTCCTGCTCGTCCTCGGCCTCGGCGACCTCCAGGGTGGGCGCGCCGCCGCCCAGGTGGGCGGGCAGCCACCAGGTGTCGTCCGGTCCGGACGGCTTGCCGGGGTAGCGGCGCTGGGCCTCGTCGAGCATCTCGGTCATCGCGGCGCGCAGCCGCCGGGTCACCATCACCGGCTTGTCCGTGGGTGCCAGGTGGATCGGCTCGCCGATCATGATGACCACCGGGACATGGCGCTTGGTGAGCGTCTTGGGCCGGCCCTTGGTCCACAGCTGCTGGGTGCCCCAGAGCACCACGGGCAGCAGCGGGGCCCCGGAGTCGGCGGCCATCCGGGCGGCGCCGGTCTTGAACTTCTTCAGCGTGAAGGAGCGGCTGATGGTCGCCTCGGGGAAGACCCCGACCACCTCGCCGGCGCGCAGCGCGCGCACCGCGGCCTCGTACGCGGGCTGACCGTCCGTGCGGTCGACCGGGATGTGCTTCATGCCGCGCATCAGCGGGCCCGAGATCCGGTGCCGGAAGACGTCGTCCTTGGCCATGAAGCGGGTCTTGCGCCGACCGCCCTGGTAGGCGCCCAGGCCGGCGAAGAGGAAGTCCAGGTAGCTGATGTGATTGCTCACCAGGACGGCGCCGCCGGTGGCGGGGACGTGCTCGGCACCCACGATCTCGATCTGCACGTCCAGCGCGCGAAAGACGGCCAGCGCCGTCCGGATCACCGGGGGGTACACGAACTCTGCCACGATCAGCCCTACTTCTTCTTCCGGGTCTGGGCCCGGTCCGGCGGTACTCGCGCCAACCGGTCCGACCGGGCCCGGGGCGCGGCACGCCGCGGCTGCCACGGGTGATTCTGCGAACGATGGTCCCCCGAACGGGTGCGATCTGTCACCTGGGCATGCCTGGCGGCGGGGAGATTGTCGTCACACGGTCCCTTCGGCGGCCGGCGCCCCGCCGGCGGGCCGGCGGCGCGCCTACCGCAGACTTGGAGTCGCCCACCGGGTCGGGCCCGGCGTGGAACGAGGCTGCGCGCTCCTGGGGCGCGCGGAGAGGACGGGGTCATGCTGCTGTCCGCCGTCGAGCTGGGCTCGGCGCCGCTGGGGGAACGCGCGACGCTCGTCCAGTTCTCCACCGCCTTCTGCCAGCCCTGCCGCGCCACCCGCCGGGTGCTGGCGGAGGTCGCCGGCATGGTGCCCGGGGTCGCCCACCTGGAGATCGACGCCGAGCGCGAGCTGGACCTGGTCCGCCGGCTCGACATCGTGCGGACCCCGACCGTGCTGGTGCTCGACGCCGGCGGCCGGGTGGTCCGCAGGGCCTCCGGACAGCCGCGCCGGGCGGACGTGATCGCCGCGCTCGGGGCCGCGATCGGGACACCGGCGACCGGCGGGTTGTCGGGCCGCTGAGGCAGAGAGCTTCGTCACAATGATCAGGCGTTGGAAAGTCCCGATCGTGCGGCAAGATGTGGGCGACCGGTATTTAGATACTGACGAGTAACCATGGCGGGATGGCGCCGAGTATGCTGCCGGAAGTGCCGTTCGGACAGCAGGGAAGCGCTGCCCGGAGCGGGGGCCGCCTGCGTGCGCACCCGTGCGTTGCACCGCCGCAGCCGCCGGACCAGACCAGTACAGGAGACAGGCCGTGAGCTTGAGGATCGTTGTCTGTGTGAAGTACGTGCCCGACGCGACCGGTGACCGTCGCTTCGCGGACGACACCACCACCGACCGGGAGGCCGTCGACGGCCTGCTGTCGGAGCTGGACGAGTACGGCGTCGAGCAGGCGCTGCGCATCGCCGAGGCGTCCGGTGACGCCGAGGTGACCGTCCTCACCGTCGGCCCGGACGACGCTTCGGACGCGCTGAAGAAGGCGCTCTCGATGGGCGCCGACAAGGCCGTCCACGTCAACGACGACGACATCCACGGCAGCGACGTGATCGCCACCTCCGCGATCGTCGCCAAGGCCCTGGAGAAGACCGGCTTCGACCTGGTCGTCTGCGGCATGGCCTCGACCGACGGCACCATGGGCGTGCTGCCCGCGCTGCTCGCCGAGCGGCTGGGCCTGCCGCAGGTCACCCTGCTCTCCGAGGTCTCGGTCGAGGGTGGCGTGGTCAAGGGCCGCCGGGACGGCGACGCCGCCACCGAGCTGGTCGAGGCCGCGCTGCCGGCCGTCGTCTCGGTCACCGACCAGTCGGGCGAGGCGCGCTACCCCTCCTTCAAGGGCATCATGGCCGCCAAGAAGAAGCCGGTGCAGAAGTACGACCTGGACGACCTGGGCCTCGACGCCGACGAGGTCGGCCTGGAGAATTCCTGGACCGCGGTCGGCACCATCACCGAGCGCCCGGCTCGCAGCGCCGGCACCGTCGTCAAGGACGAGGGCGAGGGCGGCAAGCAGCTCGCCGCCTACCTCGCCGAGCAGAAGTTCATCTGACCCGTTGGACGTGGCGGCTGCCCGGGAACGGGCAGCCGGGAATCGCAAGAGGAGTAATTGAGCAATGGGTGAGATTCTCGTCCTGGTCGACCACGCCGACGGCGCGGTCCGCAAGCCCGCTCTCGAACTGCTGACCCTGGCCCGCCGGATCGGCGAGCCCTCCGCGGTCGTCCTGGGCGCGGGTGCCGCCGCGGCCGACATCGCCGCCAAGGCCGCCGAGTTCGGTGCCGCCAAGGTGTACGTGGCCGACGGCGCCGAGTTCGCCGACTACCTGGTGGTCCCGAAGGTGGACGCGCTGGCCCAGATCGCCAAGGCCGCCGACGCGGCCGCGGTGCTGGTCACCTCGTCCGGCGAGGGCAAGGAGATCGCGGCCCGGGTCGCGCTGCGGCTGGGCTCCGGCATCATCACCGACGCGGTCGACCTGGAGGCCGGCGACGGCGCCCCGGTCGCCACCCAGTCGGTCTTCGCCGCCTCGTTCCAGGTGAAGTCCACGGTCACGCACGGCTCCCCGGTGATCACCGTCAAGCCGAACGCCGTCGCCCCCGAGGCCGCCCCGGCCGCCGGCACGGTGGAGAACGTCACCGTCGCCTTCACCGGCAACGCCGCCAAGGTCACCTCGCGCACCCCGCGGGTCTCCTCGGGCCGTCCGGAGCTGACCGAGGCCGCGATCGTGGTCTCCGGTGGCCGCGGTGTCGGTGCCGCCGAGGGCTTCTCGGTGGTCGAGGAGCTGGCCGACGCGCTCGGCGCGGCCGTCGGCGCCTCGCGTGCCGCCGTCGACGCAGGCTGGTACCCGCACAGCAACCAGGTCGGCCAGACCGGCAAGCAGGTCTCCCCGCAGCTGTACGTCGCGGCGGGCATCTCCGGTGCGATCCAGCACCGGGCCGGCATGCAGACCTCGAAGACCATCGTCGCCATCAACAAGGACAGCGAGGCGCCGATCTTCGAGCTGGTGGACTACGGCGTGGTCGGCGACCTGTTCCAGGTGCTGCCGCAGCTGACCGCCGAGGTCAAGGCCCGTAAGGGCTGATCGAGCCGTCCGCACCGCTGGGGCGCGTCCACCTGTCCGGTGGGCGCGCCCCGGCGTTTCCCGACGGGTTTCCCGGGTTTCCCACGGACGGGCAACCAGTTGCCGCTTCCGGGGCGGCGGCCCCGGCCCGTAGAGTGCCGTTGTGGATCTCTTGACGGCACTTCAGGGCGGGTACGGCGACGCGGCCGACGCGCTGCGGATCGACGACCGCGCGCTCTCCCGCGAGCAACTGCTCGGCGCGGCCGGCGCGGTGGCCCGGCGGGTGGCGGGCGCCTCGGCGGTCGCGGTGTCCGCGCGGCCGACGGTGGAGACCGTGGTCGCGGTGGTCGGCGGGCTGCTGGCCGGGGTGCCCGTGGTGCCGGTGCCGCCGGACGCCGGGCCGGTGGAGCGCGGCCACATCCTGCGCGACTCGGGCGCCGAGCTGCTGGCCGTGGCGGCCGGCGAGGAGACCGACGAGGGCGCGGCCGGCCCGGAGCGGCTGGTCGTCGACCCGGCCGAGCGGCTGGCGGGCAGCTGGCCCGAGCCCGACCCGAAGCGCACCGCGCTGGTGCTCTACACCTCCGGCACCACCGGGCCGCCGAAGGGTGCGCTGCTCTCCCGCCGGGCGCTGACCGCCGACCTGGACGCGCTGGCCGAGGCCTGGGCCTGGAGCCCGGACGACACCCTGGTGCACGGGCTGCCGCTGTTCCACGTGCACGGTCTGGTGCTGGGTGTGCTCGGCGCGCTGCGGCACGGCAGCCGGCTGGTGCACACCGGGCGGCCGACCCCGGCCGGCTATGCCGCGGCCGCCGGCAGCCTGTACTTCGGGGTGCCCACGGTGTGGTCGCGGATCGCCGCCGATCCCGCGGCGGCCCGGGCACTCGGCGAGGCCCGGCTGCTGGTCTCGGGGAGCGCGCCGCTGCCCGTCCCGGTCTTCGAGCGGCTCACCGACCTGACCGGCCTGGCGCCGATCGAGCGCTACGGGATGACCGAGTCGCTGATCACGGTCAGCACCCGGGCCGACGGCGAGCGCCGGCCGGGCAGCGTGGGACAGCCGGTGGCGGGGGTGCGCACCCGGCTGGTCGGCGAGGACGGCCGGACCCCGCTGCCCTGCGACGGGGAGACCGTCGGCGAACTCCAGGTCGCCGGGCCGACCCTGTTCGACGGTTACCTGCACCGCCCGGAGGCCAACGCCGAGGCCTGGACGGCGGACGGCTGGTTCCGCACCGGCGACGTGGCGGTGATCGGGCCGGACGGGTTCCACCGGATCGTCGGGCGGGCCTCGGTGGACCTGATCAAGAGCGGCGGGTACAAGATCGGCGCGGGCGAGGTGGAAGCGGTGCTCCGCGACCATCCGGCGGTCGCGGACGCCGCCGTGGTGGGCGCGCCCGATCCGGACCTCGGGCAGGCGGTGGTCGCGTTCGTCATACCGGCCGGACCGGTGACCGGCGATCAGCTCACCGCCTTCGTCGCCGAGCGGCTGTCGGTGCACAAACGACCGCGCCGGGTGGTGCTGGTCGAGGAGCTGCCGCGGAACGCGCTCGGCAAGGTGCTGAAGAAGCGCCTGCTGGAGGAGTGAGGCTCAGCGGATGCCGGCGTGCGCCTGCCCGGCGGGGGCCTCGGCGGTCCCGGGGGCCGGCTCGGTCGGGCGTCGGCGCAGCACCGTCGCGCTGAGCAGTGCGCCCAGCGTGGCCGCCGCGACCGAGAGCAGCACGCAGAGCCGGAACCCCTGGGTGAGCTCGCTCCCGGTGCCCAGCAGCGGACCGAAGACCGCGACCCCGACCGCGCCGCCGACCTGCCGGGCGGTGTTGAACGCGCCGGAGGCCGCGCCCGCCAGCTCCGGCGGCGCGGATTCGAGCAGCCGGGTGGTCATCGTGGGGACGATCAGGCCGCCGCCGAACCCGACCGGCAGCAGGCACAGCAGCAGCGGCAGGCTGCTGGCGAGCGGTTCGGTCAGCGCGGTGCCGAGCAGCCCGGCGGCGAACAGGGCGAGCCCGACGAGCAGCACGAAGGTCGATCCGCGTCGGGCGGTCAACCGTGGCGCGACCAGGTTGGCCGCGGTGATCAGGCCGGTCAGCGGAAGGAAGGAGAGCCCGGCGGTCAGCGGCGAGTCGCCCCTGACCTGCTGCAGCAGCAGGCTCAGTGCGAACATCAGGCCGTAGAAGGCGAAGTTGAACAGGGCGCCGAGCCCGGCCGAGCCGGCGAACTCGGGCTTCCTGGCCAACGGGAGCGGCAGCAGCGGCTCGGCCGCCCGCCGCTCGGCGAGAAGGAAGCCGGCGGCGCCCAGCACGAAGACCGCCGCCGCGACCGGCACCGCCGGCCGGGTCCAGCCCAGGCGCGGGCCCTCGATCAGCACGAAGACCAGGCCGGCGATGGCCGGGGTGGCGGCGAGCTGTCCGCCGAGGTCGAGCCGGCGCGGCCGGGCCGGCACCGGCCGGGTGAGGAGCGCGGTGGCCGGCAGCGCGAGGGCGCAGACCAGGACGTTGATCCAGAAGACCCACCGCCAGCCCGCGGCGGCCACGATCGCGCCGCCGATCAGTGGTCCGGCGGCCATCCCGACGCCGCCGGCCGCCGACCAGAGCGCGATCGCCCGGCCGCGCTCGGCCGGTGAGCGGCCGCCGGCCCTGACCAGCGCGAGCGAGCTGGGGAGCGACAGCGCCGCGCCCACCCCCTGCACCAGCCGGGCCGCGATCAGCATCGGCATCGTCCCGGCCAGGCCGCAGGCGCCGGAGGCCAGTCCGAACACGGCCAGGCCGAGCAGGAAGATCCGGCGGGCCCCGAGCGCGTCGGAGAGGGCACCGGCGCCGAGCATCACGGCGGCGAGGGCGAGCGTGTAGCCGTCCATCACCCATTCGACGTCGGCCCGGCCGCCGCCGAGCTCCCGGCCCAGGACGGGCAGGGCGAGGTTCACGATGGTGCTGTCCAGGGAGACCATGAAGGCGGCCACGGCGGCGGTGATCAGGGACGCGCGGGTGCCCGGGGTTCCGGCCCGGGGCGGGCGAGGAGTCATGGCAGCGACGCTAGCGAATAGTTCGATGGAATGCGAACACTTTTTCTGACCGAGAGCCTCCCCGGCGCGACCGACGATCTGGCCGTAGTCCGCTGCGGCGCAAAGGATGTGACGGACCGTCCGGACTCATCGGACGGGTGACCGGAGCGCGCCGGGTACCGCGCGCCGTGGGGTCGGGAGTGCGCGGACCGTGCGGATGGGACCGGCGGTGCGTTCGGTGCCGGAGGGGATAGGGTCGGGCCGCCAGGTGTGCCGAGCGGAAGAGGGACGGGCGGATGGAGAGTGGCCAGGCGCTGGTGGCGGCGGTCGACATCGGCGGGACCAAGATCGCCGGGGCCCTGGTGGGAGCCGAGGACGGCTCGCTGCACCACCGGACCGAGCGACCGACGCGGGCCAAGGAGGACGGCGAGGCCGTCCTGGGCGCGCTCGGTGAGGTGCTGGCCGAGCTGATGGCCACTCCGGACTGGGCCCGGGTGAACCTGGTCGGAGTCGGCAGCGCCGGCCCGGTGGACACCGTGCGCGGGACGGTCAGCCCGGTCAACATCCCCGGCTGGCGCGACTTCCCGGTGGTCTCGGAGGTCGGCCGGCTGGTCGGCGGTCTGCCGGTGGTGCTGACCGGCGACGGCGTGGCGATGACCGCGGCCGAGCACTGGCGCGGTGCCGCCCGCGGCTTCCACAACGCGCTGTGCATGGTGGTCTCCACCGGCGTCGGCGGCGGACTGGTGCTGAACGGCGCGCTCTACCCCGGTCCCACCGGCAACGCGGGCCACATCGGCCACATCAGCGTGGACCTCGACGGCGACCCCTGCCCCTGCGGCAGCCGCGGCTGCCTGGAGGGCCTGGCCAGCGGCACCGCCATCGCCCGGCACGCGTTGGCAGCGGGCTGGCGGCCCAAGAGCGCCGGACTGGTCGACATCTCGGGCGGTGCCACCGCGGTGGCGGTGGCCGCCGCGGCCCGCGAGGGCGACCCGCGGGCGCTGGCCGCCTTCGCCCGGGCCGGCCAGGCGCTGGCGGCCGGGATCGCGGCCACCACGACCCTGGTCGAGCTGGACGTGGTGGTGATCGGCGGCGGTGTCGCGCAGTCCGGCGACCTGCTGCTCGGTCCGCTGCGGGCCCGGCTGAACGAGTACGCCACCCTCTCGTACGTCCGTGGCCTGCGGGTCTGCCTGGCCGAGCTGTCGACCGGCGCCGGACTGGTCGGGGCGGCCGCGGCCGCGCTCTGGGCGACCGGAACGACCGTGAAGTGAGGCGGCCGGCGCCCGCGGGCCCGCAGGCATGAGGAGCCGGGCAGAGCGGGTACCACCCGGGGTGGTGCCGGTCTGCCCGGCGCGCGGGGGGTACGCCGGGGAGGCGGGCCGCCGCGTGCGAGCGGTCCGGCTGCCGCCCGGCGCGAACGGCGCGCGGGCCGCCCGAGGTCAGGGGAACTCGTGATCGTCTGGGTCAACGGGACGTTCGGCGCGGGGAAGACCAGCACCTGCCGCGAACTGGTCCAGCTGCTGCCCGGCAGCACACTCTACGATCCGGAGCAGGTCGGTCAGGCGCTGCGCGTCCTGCTGCCCCGGGAGCGGCTGGACCGGGTCACCGACTTCCAGGACCTGCCCTCCTGGCGCAGACTCGTGCCGCAGGTGGCGGTGGCGATGCTGGCCGAGGTGCCCGGGCCGCTGGTGGTTCCGATGACGCTGCTGCGCCAGGAGTACCGCGACGAGATCTTCGGCGAGCTGGCCGCCCGCGGCCTGTCGGTGCACCACTTCGTGCTGGACGCTGAGGAAACGATCCTGCGCGAGCGGATAGTGCGGAGCGAGGAAGTGCCGGGCGACCCCGAGGCGAGCGAGCGCTGCCGTCGCCGGCGGCTGCGCCACCTGCCCGTCTACCAACAGGCCCGGGGCTGGCTGCACCGCGACGCGCAGGTGGTCGACACCGCGCGGCTGACCCCGCGCCAGGTCGCCGAGGTCCTCGTGCTGCGGATCAAGGAGGGGTCGGCGCGCTGCCCGATCGTGCCCAGCGTCGACCCTTCGGCGGACACCGTGGCGGCGGCGGTGCTCTTCTTCGACGAGCGGGACCGGGTGCTGCTGGTGGACCCGGTCTACAAGCCCGGCTGGGAGTTCCCCGGTGGCGTGGTCGAACTCGGTGAGCCGCCGACCGGCGCGGCGGTCCGGGAGATCGAGGAGGAACTCGGCCTGCGGCTGGACCCCGGTCGGTTGCGGCTGCTGGTGGTCGACTGGGAGCCACGGAACGGGCCGCGCCGCGGTGGGATGCGGCTGGTCTACGACGGTGGACGGCTGACGGCGGCCCAGCGGCAGCGGCTGCGGCTGCCGGTGGACGAGCTGCGGGCCTGGCGGTTCGTCAGCCTGGCGGAGGCCGAGCGGCTGCTCGCCCCCGGCCGGCACCGCCGGCTGGCGGCGGCGCTGGCGGCCCGGGCCCAGGACGGGCCGGAGTACCTGGAGGCGGGCCGGCCGGCGGCGCAGGGGCTCGGCGGGCGGCGCTGAGCGGGGGCAGGATGGTTGCCATGGCGTTCACGTTCAGCCATCCGGCCGCCGTCCTGCCGCTGCTGCGCGGACTGCGCGGGCGCGGGCCGCTGCTCGCGTCGGCGCTGGTCGCCGGGTCGATCGCGCCGGATCTGCCGTTCTTCGCCGAGTCCTGGCTGCCCGGCGTCTACCGGTACGGCAGGCTGACCCACCGCTGGTGGGCGATCCCGACGCTGGACGTCGCGCTGACCGGGCTGCTGGTGGCGGGGTGGCAGGGCGCGGTCCGGCGACCGCTCCTCGCGCTGCTGCCCGAGCCGTGGGAGGGCGCCGCGCTGGCGGCCACCGACCGCGCGCCGGCGGGGGAGCGGCCGGCGGGCGGCGCGCGGGCGGCGGCGTTCGCGCTCTCCGCCGCGATCGGGGCGGCCGGCCACGTGGGGTGGGACGCCTTCACCCATCAGGGGCGGGCCGGGGTCCGGCTGCTGCCGGCGCTCAACCGTGAGGTGGCGGGCGTGCCCTGGTACACGGCGTTGCAGTACGGGACGTCCGCCGTGGCGCTGGCCGTGCTGGGCTGCCACCTGGCGCGCGAGCTGCCACGGGTCGCGGTACCCGGGACGGGAGCGAACCCGCCCGGGCGGCAGGCCGGCCGCGTCGTGGTCGGCCTCGCCACCGCCGTCGGTGCCGCGCAGCGGCTCACCCGGGCGGCGCGGGTGAGCGGGCCGGGGGCGCCGCGCGACCCGATCGCCGACCTCTGCTTCGGCGCGGGCGCGGGAGCGGTGACCGGCGCGCTGGGACTCGCCGTCCGGGCCCGGTGGGGACGCGACGGGCGCCGCGTCCCCACCGGGGGCCGCCGTCAGCGCTCCTGGCGACGGGCCTCGGCGTAGCCGCGCAGGAAGAGGGCCTCGGCGAGGGCCATCCGCTCCAGCTCCGTCGGGTCGAGGTTCTCGTTGACCGCGTGGATCTGGGTGGTCGGCTCCTCGACGCCGAAGAGCACGATCTCCGCCTCGGGGTAGAGCGAGCGCAGCGTGTTGCAGAGCGGGATCGAGCCGCCCTCGCCGGAGACCACCATCTCGGTCCCGTACGCCTCGCGCATCGCCGCGCCCAGCGCCTCGTACGCCGGGCCCGAGGTGTCGGCCGCGAACGGCTCGCCGCCCTTGAGCGGCGTCACGGTGACCTGCGCGCCCCACGGGACGGCCGCCTCCAGGTGGGTGACCAGGGCCTGCTGGGCGCTCCTGGTCGACATGCCCGGCGGCACCCGCAGGCTGACCAGCGCCTTGGCGCGGGCCTGCACCGAGGAGGTGGCGCCGACCACCGGCGGCACGTCGATGCCGACCACGGTGACGGCAGGGCGGGCCCAGAGCCGGTCGGCGATCCCGCCGGTGCCGATCAGCTCGACCCCGTCCAGCACCTTGGCGTCCGCCCGGAACCGGTCCTCCGGGTACTCGACGCCGGACCAGCCCTGGTCGGCCGGCAGGCCCTGGACGGTGGTGTTGCCGTGCTCGTCGTGCAGCGAGGCGAGGACCTTGATCAGCGCGGCGAGCGCGTCCGGCGCGGCCCCGCCGAAGGAGCCCGAGTGCAGGTTGCCGGCCAGCGTGGCGACCTCGATCTCGGCCTCGGTGATGCCGCGCAGGGTGGCGGTGGCGGTGGGCAGGCCGGCGGCGAAGTTGCCGACGTCGCCGATCACGATGGCGTCGGCGGTCAGCAGCTCGGGGTGGGCCTCGGCGTAGCGCTCCAGGCCGCCGGTGCCCTGCTCCTCGGAGCCCTCCACGATCACCTTCAGGCCGACCGGGAAGGTGTCGCCGTGGACGGCCCGCAGCGCCCGCAGCGCCGTCAGGTGCATCAGGATGTTGCCCTTGCAGTCCGCCGAGCCGCGGCCGTACCAGCGTCCGTCACGCTCGGTCAGCTCGAACGGCGGGGTGGTCCAGGCGCTCTCGTCGAGCGGCGGCTGCACGTCGTAGTGCGAGTAGAGCAGCACGGTCGGCGCGCCCGCCGGCCCCGGGAGCTCGGCGTAGACGGACTGGGTGCCGTCCGGCGTGTCCAGCAGGCGAACGTCCGTCAGGCCCTCGGCGGCGAAGGCGTCCGCGACCCAGCGGGCCGCCGCGCGGCACTCCTCGACCGGGAACTGGCGCGGGTCGGCGACCGACCGGAAGGCCACCAGCTCGGCCAGTTCGGACTTGGCCCGCGGTAGCAGCGAGTGTACGGCGGCGGCGAGATCGTGCGAGGTCATGGCTTCTCCGTGCGTGGGGATGCGGACACCGACGAGCATATGCGCGGCTCGGACGGCCGTTGTGATGCCGGGGCGGGGGCAGCCCGGGCCGCCCCATAGGATTGCTCGGTGTGACAGACTCCGGTAGCCCCAGCGACCCCAGCCTCCGCACCGACCCGGCCCACTCCGCCGACCCCGGTTCAGCGGTGGAGCCCGACGCCACCGTCACGGACGCCGTCGGCGAGCCCGACGCCACCGCCGACCCGCTGGACGGCGTGTGGGACGTCGTGGTGGTCGGCGCCGGCCCGGCCGGTTCCTCGGCCGCGCACGCGGCGGCGACGCAGGGCCGCCGGGTGCTGCTGCTCGACAAGGCCGAGCACCCCCGCTACAAGACCTGCGGCGGCGGCATCATCGGCCCGTCCCGGGACAGCCTGCCGCCGGGCTTCCGGATCCCGTTCCAGGACCGGGTACACGCGGTCACCTTCGCGCTGAACGGCCGCTTCACCCGCACCCGGCGCTCCCCGCGGATGCTCTTCGGCCTGGTCAACCGCGCCGAGTTCGACCTGCGCCTGGTCGAAGCCGCGGTGGCGGCCGGCGCGGTGCTGGTGACCGGGGCGACCGTCACCGGCGTGGACCAGCAGACCGGCGAGGACCGCCGCACGGTCGTGGTGACCCTCGCCGACGGGCGCTCGGTGCGGGCCCGCGCGGTGGTCGGCGCGGACGGCAGCGCCAGCCGGATCGGCCGGCACGTCGGGGTGACCTTCCGGCAGATCGACCTCGGTCTGGAGGCGGAGATCCCGGTCCCCGAGCGGGTCGCCCGGGCCTGGGCCGGCCGGATCCACCTGGACTGGGGTCCGCTGCCCGGCAGTTACGGCTGGGTCTTCCCCAAGACCGAGACCAACAGCCTGACCGTCGGGGTGATCTCGGCCCGTGGTGACGGTGAGCAGACCAAGCGGTACCTGGCGGACTACATCGCCCGGCTCGGCCTGGCCGGGTTCACCCCGTCCGTGGAGTCCGGGCACCTGACCCGCTGCCGGGCCGAGGAGTCGCCGCTCTCCCGCGGCCGGGTGCTGGTGGCCGGCGACGCGGCCGGGCTGTTGGAGCCGTGGACCCGGGAGGGCATCTCGTACGCGCTGCGCTCGGGCCGGCTGGCCGGGGAGTGGGCGGTCCAGGTGGCCGAGGCGGGCAGCCCGGTCGAGGTGCGCCGGCAGGCGCTCAACTACGCCTTCGCGATCAAGGCTGGGCTGGGTGTGGAGATGCGCGCCGGCCAGCTGATGCTGGAGGCCTTCGAGCGCCGGCCGTACCTGTTCCACGCGGCGGTCTGCCTGGTCGGGCCGGCCTGGCGGGCGTTCGCGCAGACCACCCAGGGACACACCACCTTCGCGCAGGTCCTGCGCCAGTACGCGGCGGCCCGTCGGCTGGCGGCGCTCGCCTCGCGCTGAGGCCCCGGTACTCCCGAGGGAGCAGCGCCGGGCACGGCCGGCGGCGGGCCGCCTGGCTGGGCCTGGAGCTGCTCACCGAGCGGGAACGGGCGCAACTGGTGGTGCCGGCCCACGCGTCGGGGCTGGTCCGGCCGGGCCGGCTGGGCCGACCGGTCCCGCCGGGCTGGTCGGTCCCGTCGCCCCGGGAGCTCTGGATCGATCCGGGGTCGGCGTGCCAGAGTCTTCCCAGCCCGTCCGACCCACCCTCATCTCGGATACCGGAAAGCAGGTCCACCCCGATGACCAGCGAAGCGCCCCTCGTCCGCGTCAGCACGGCCGGAGTCGTCACCACGCTCGAACTCGACTCCCCGCACAACCGCAACGCGCTCTCCACCCGGCTGATGGCCGAGCTGACGCAGGGGCTGGCGGACGCGGCCAAGGACCCGGACGTCCGGGCGGTCGTGCTCGGGCACACCGGCAAGGTGTTCTGCGCGGGTGCCGACCTCTCGGAGGCGACCGGGGACGACCCGACGGTCGGCCCGCGCGGCCTGGTCGACCTCCAGCTGGCCATCGTGGAGTGCCCCAAGCCGGTGATCGCCTACGTCAACGGGCACGTCCGGGCCGGTGGGCTCGGCCTGCTCGGGTCGGCCGACCTGGCGATCGCCGGGCCGGCCTCGACCTTCGCGTTCACCGAGGTCCGGCTCGGCCTGGCGCCGGCCGTCATCTCGTTGCCGCTGCGGCCCAAGCTGGAGCCGCGCGCCGCCGCCCGCTACTACCTGACCGGTGAGACCTTCGACGCCGCCGAGGCTGCCCGGATGGGGCTGATCAGCTTCGCCGCCGAGACGCCGGAGATGGCCGAAGCGGAACTCGGCACGGTGCTGGCCGCGCTGCGGCTGGCCTCGCCGCAGGGGCTCGCGGAGACCAAGCGGCTGGTCACCGCCGACGTGCTGCGCTCCTTCGGGCAGGACGCGGAGGCCCGGGTCGAGCAGTCCGCGCGGCTGTTCGGCTCGCCCGAGGCGCAGGAGGGCATGCGGTCGTTCCTGGAGAAGCGGCCGGCCCGCTGGGCCGTCGAGGGCTGACCGTGGCAGGCGTCCGGCCGGGCGGTGCGAGCGGGGATGTGACCTTGGTCCCCCGCCCGGCCGGCCGGCCCGCCCGGCCGCTACGGTGTGCCCATGCCGATCACCGCTGACCTGTACTCCGCCGTTCGGACCCGGACCCGTCGTGCCGCGGGCCGGGCGGTGCACCGCGGTTGGCGCTGGCTGCGGGAGGCCGGCGCGGTGTCCAACCGGAACCCCGGGCCGTACCGGTTCCACACCCTCGGCGACGGCAGCAAGCTGGCCTTCCCGCTGGGCACCGTCTTCAACGAGCAGTCGATAGCGATCGGCCCGTTCTGCATCATCGGCGAGCAGGTCACCATGTCGGCGGGCTTCCTGCCCGGCCTGGACCTCGGCCCGGACCCGGTGATCACCATCGGTGGCGGCTGCGTGATCGGCCGGGGCAGCCACCTGGTCGGCCACCAGTCGATCGTGCTCGGCGACGACGTCTGGACCGGCCCGAACGTCTACATCAGCGACCAGGCGCACGAGTACCGGGACACCACGCTGCCGATCGGCAAGCAGTGGCCCCGCAACGAACCGGTGGCGATCGGCTCGGGCAGCTGGATCGGCACGGGCGCGGTGATCCTGCCCGGCGCCCGACTGGGCCGCAACGTGGTGGTGGCGGCCGGCTCGGTGGTCCGCGGCGAGGTGCCCGACCACGCCGTGGTGGCCGGCGCCCCGGCCCGGGTGGTCCGCCGCTTCACCGAGGACGAGGGCTGGCAGCCGCCGTTCCGCCACGAGCCCCCGCGGCCGCTGCCGGACGGGGTGACCGCCGAGCAACTGCGCGAACTGGTCGGCTGGGACCTCAGGCCGCCCACGGACGAGGGGAGCTGACCGGGCGTCAGTGCTGCCAGGGCAGCCGGACCGGGTGCTCGGGGATCCTTCCGACGACCAGTTCGGCCAACAGCCCGGTCAGGCCCAGTGGATGGACGGTCTCGCGGGTCGCGGCCAGCTCGTCGATCGTCCACCACCGGTGCCCGGCATGGTACCTGCGCTCGTCCGCGAGCTGACCGCTGGTGTCGACCCGGTGGTCGGCGACCCGGAGGTGGAAGTAGAGGTCCTCGAACTGCCCGGCCGCCCAGCCGAGATCGGCGTACCCGGAGGTCTCGGCGACCGGCCGCCCCAACTGGGCCGGAGTGACGGCCAGTCCGATCTCCTCGCGCAACTCCCGCGCGGCGGCCTCGGCCGGCTGCTCACCCTCCTCGATGCCGCCACCGGGAGTTGACCAGCCATGGCCGGCCGCCGGATCGCCGGGGTCGACGTGGAACTTGAGCAGCAGCACCCGGTCCGCACCGTCGAGCAGCAGGACCCGGGCGGAGCGTCGGCGGAACTCCTGGGCAGCAGGCACCAGTTCACACTACCCGGTCAGGTCGGGGGCGTCAGGGCGATCAGCGCGGCCGGGCCGGGGAGACCACCGGGCTCGCCCGGATGAGTGGCCAACACGGCGTCGTAGCCGGTGAGTTCGACGGCGAGCAGGAGGCCGCCCGGGGCCGGGAGCAACTCGACGGGGGCGCCGGCGTCGACCAGCCGGACATCCGCCGTGAGCCGGCGACTCATCACGTTGAGCGCGGTGACCGGACCGCCGAGCAGCCGGGCACTGGTGGGGACGTCGCCGGGGAAGGCGAACGGTGTGCGCGGGGCGGGCCGGACCGGCGGCTCGTCGCCCACCGTGAGTTCCAGACCGGAGCCGGCCACCACGGTGAGGATCCGGGCCAGCCCGGGGAAGGTGGAGAACGGTCCGTCGGTGGCGATCTCGGCCAGGCTGACCCGCCAGGAGCCGTCGGGGGCCGAGGCGATCTCCCGGGTGACGCCGCCGCCGTTGCGCCAGCGGGTGGGGGAACGGTCGGCGGCGGGGAGGCGGAGCAGAGGCATGCCGCAGAATACCGCGCGGCGAGGTCGCGGCCGGGGGGGGGGGGGGGGGGGGGGGGGGGGGGGGGGGGGGGGGGGGGGGGGGGGGTGGGGGCGAGTAGGGCGCGCGGCGCGATACAGGCGTCG
>NZ_JBVHLF010000111.1:0-18327 GCF_055559155.1 Kitasatospora sp. NPDC024654 | reverse complement strand
TGGCCTTTCGACCGCCTTCCGGCGCTTCAGATCCTAGCAGATCCTCCATGCCCTCCGGCCTTCAAGTGGCCTTCGCCGTAACCGACCTGACGGCCCGTCCGACGCCTCAAACTTTAGCCCAGTCCCGCTCCGAAAAGCGAATCCGGACCCACTCCCGGAAATGCAGACACGACAAAACAGACCGGCCCGCGACAGCGCGCGAAAGGCCGGGCTTCTTGCTGTGAATGGTGTTTCGAGAGAGTGGCTGCACCCGGGACCGGCCGCGCAGACGCGTGTCCGGTGCTCCCTGACAGGCAGCTCGAGGAACACTAGACCTCTGCGGGGACCGAGTCAACCTCCCGGGTCGGCAGCTGGAAGGCGAGCACGGCCACGTCGTCGTCGTGGTCCGCGGTGACCCCCATCGCCCGGAGCAGCCGGGCGCAGACCACGTCGGGCGAGCCGACCGCGCCGGCCAGCGTGCGGGCGAGCCGGCCCAGGCCGTGGTCGATGTCCTGGTCCCGGCGCTCGACCAGGCCGTCGGTGTAGAGGACGCCGGTGGTGCCGGGGAGCAGTCGCAGCGAGTGCGAGGTGTGGCTGCCGTCTCCGGTGCCCAGTGGCGGGCCGTTCTGCTGCTCGCCCTGGAGCACGGTGCCGTCCGGGCAGCGCAGCATCAGCGGGAGGTGCCCGGCCGAGGCGTAGCTGATCGTCCCGGCCTGGGGACCGGGAGGTGCCCCCGGGGCGGAGTCCGGGGGAGGGTCGTAGACGGCGTAGACGCAGGTGGCGATCTGGTTGGCGTCGATCTCCATGGCGAGGCCGTCCAGCAGGGCCATCACCTGGTGCGGTGGCAGGTCCAGCCGGGCGTAGGCACGCACCGCCGTGCGCAGCTGGCCCATCACCGCGGCGGCCCGCAGGCCACGGCCCATCACGTCGCCGATCACCAGCGCGGTCCGGCCGCCGCGCAGGCTGATCACGTCGTACCAGTCGCCGCCGACCGCCGCATCGGCGCCGCCGGGCTGGTAGGTGGCGGCGACCCGGAGGTCGGCGGGCTGCTCCAACTTCTGCGGCAGCAGGCTGCGCTGCAGGGTCACCGCGGCCTCCCGCTGGCGGCGTTCCGCCTCGCGCAGCCGGCTGGCGGCCTGCACCTGGTCGGTGACCTCGGCCGCGAAGATCAGCACCCCGACCGCGGGCGCGGGCGGGAGGTCCCTCCCCAGGCCGGCGCGTTCGTTCGGGACCAGCGGCACGCAGGAGACGTTGAAGCAGCGCGGCCGGCCGCCCGGGCCCGGGTCCAGGATGGTGCGGGCCTTGACGCTGCGGGCCCGTCCGCTGCGGAGCACCTGGTCGAGCAGGGGCAGCACGCCCAGCTCCGCCAGCTCCGGCATCGCCTCGTCGGCGGGCAGTCCGGCCAGGTGGCTGCCGAACAGCTGGTGGTAGGCGTGGTTGGCGTAGCCCAGCCGGTGCCGCGCGCCGTAGGTGACGGCGACCGGCGCGGGCAGCCGGCCCAGCACCTCGCGCAGGTCGTACAGCTCGTGCAGGTCGAGCAGGTGGTCCGGGCAGAGCTGGCCGCCCGAGCCGCCCGGGCCGCCGAGCGGGTCGCGCGGGCCGGGCAGGGCGACCGGGTCGTCCGGTGGAGACGCGAGCCGCCACGGGGCCCCGGTGAGCCGCGCACTCCAGCGCATGAGGTTCAACCGACTGTCGCTTTCTCGGATCGCAGGGTCAGTCACGTTTCGTACTGGCGTTTGCACTCGGCGTGACGATGGTGTCAGGCAGATCCTGTCAGGTGAAGGAGCGGTTCTGGAAGTCGTACGTGTGTTGGTCGTGTTGTACGGCTCTCCCCCGGGCTCCGTCCCGGGGCGCCTCCCGGCCGCCGGGCCGGGGGAAGGAGGTGGCCCGGTGGCCCGGTGGCGGTCCGGGTCAGGACTCCGGCGTGCCCGTCGCCGCCTCGAACTCGGCCCGCGGGTGCTCCAGCGCGCCGAGCGACACCGCCTCGCGGGCGAAGACCGCACCCAGCACCCAGTCGGCCAGCACCCGCACCCGGCGGTCCGGGCTGGGCAGCCCGCGCAGCGTACGGGCCCGGTGCAGCAGCCAGGCCCGGCGGCCACTGAGGCCGCGCCCGTCCCGGTGCGCGACGCCGCGCCGCAGCCCGAGCGAAGTGGAGACCACGGCCGGCGCGGGACGGTACGACTGGACCGGCCGACCGCCGAGGGCCGCCAGCAGGTTGTCGGCGAGCACCGTGGCCTGGGCCAGCGCGTGCTGGGCGTTCGGCGGGCAGGGCTCGCCGAACGTCGCCCGCGGGTCGGGCACCGCCGCGCAGTCGCCGGCCGCCCAGGCGTCGCCGAGCGCGCCGCCTTCCGGGCCGGTCACCTGGAGCGTGCCCAGACATCGCACCCGCCCGACGTCGTCCAGCGGGAGGTCGGTGGCGGCGAGCAGCGGCGCGGGCCGCACCCCGGCCGTCCAGACCAGGGTGCGGGCGGCGAACCGGCTGCCGTCCGAGAGCGCCACCACCCGGCTCTGGGCGGACTCCAGGGTGGTGGCCAGCCGGATGTCCACGTTGCGCTCGCGCAGTTGGACCAGGGCGTGCTCGGCGAGCACCGGCTCCTCCTCGGGCAGGATCCGGTCCGCGGCCTCGGCCAGCACCCAGCGCAGGTCCTCCGGGCCGAGGTTGGGGTAGCCGCGCAGCGCGTGCCGGGCCATGTCCTCCAGTTCGGCGAGCGCGCCGACCCCGGCGTACCCGGCTCCGACGAAGACGAACGTCAGTGCGGCCTGCCGGAGTTCGGGGTCCCGCGTGGACGAGGCGAGGTCGAGCTGGGCCAGCACGTGGTTGCGCAGCCCGACCGCCGCGCCGACGCTGTCGAACCCGCGGCCGTGCTCGGCCAGTCCGGGCAGTGCCGGCCGTCGGGACACCGAACCTACCGTCAGAATCAGCTGCTGATAGTCGAGTTCGAGCTCCTGGCCGCTCGCCGGCAGCAGCCAGGCGCGCCGCCGGGCGTGGTCGATCCGGGCGATCCGGGCGGTCAGCACCCGACA
The DNA here is from genome assembly GCF_055559155.1 of Kitasatospora sp. NPDC024654. Classification (NCBI taxonomy): domain Bacteria; kingdom Bacillati; phylum Actinomycetota; class Actinomycetes; order Kitasatosporales; family Streptomycetaceae; genus Kitasatospora; species Kitasatospora sp. NPDC024654. The sequence goes on along the minus strand of NZ_JBVHLF010000111.1, from coordinate 15,324 downwards.
GCGCGGCAGTGCGCGGCGCAGCGGGACCACCACGTGCCGGGGGTCGATCGAGCCCGCCGCGACCTCGGCCAGCAGCGGCCGGTAGGTCAGGTAGGGCGTGGTCTCGACCAGGGTGATCTCCGCCCGGCCGGAACGGAGTTGGTCCCGCAGCCCGTGCTGCAACCGCAGCGCCGCGGTCAGCCCGGCGCATCCGCCGCCCACGATCAGGATCCGGATGGTGCCACCCCCTGTCGATGTGACCTGGTTCACGCATCCATGACGCACCGGGGAAGCGTCTCTTGTCCACAGCGCGTACCGGATCCGCCGGACCGGGCGCGGTGCGGGCAGGGGTTCCGGGCGGCTCGGGCGACGTCAATTCGTCACCCCGGGTGGTGAATCCATTACGGCCTGATTTACCGTTGGCCGACCGGCCCGACTGGTGCACGCTGAAACGGGGAAGGGTAGTCCGCAGGCGATCCCGGCCCGTGCGCTCCGGGCTGACGGTCATTCGGGCGCCACCCCGGGGGCCGACCGGTGACGCCGGGTCGCGGCGTGCCGAGGACGGCTGCGCGGACCACGCGTAGCGTCCGGACCGGGCTCCGATGGGGGAGGGTTGGAACGATGGAACAGGATCACGTGCTGGGGGAACCGGCCGCGCAGCTCGGCGCGGTACCGGCTGCCGTGCCGGAGCAGCGGTCCCCGCTGCCCGGTGGGTACCGGGAGATCAACGGCGGGGCGCGGCACGAGCCCGCGGACGGCGAGCGACGGACGGACGGCGAGCGGCCGGCTGCGGGCGGTGCCGGCCCGGGCGAGCGGCCGGCCGGCGGGGCCCGGCTGCGGGTGGACGCGCGGCGCAACCTGGAGAGTGTGCTGCGCGCCGCCCGCGAGGTGTTCGGCGAACTCGGCTACGACGCGCCGATGGAGGAGGTGGCCCGGCGCGCCGGGGTCGGCGTCGGCACGGTGTACCGGCGCTTCCCCAGCAAGGAGGTGCTGGTCCAGCGGATCGCCGCGGAGGAGGTCGCCTGGCTGACCGCGCGGGCCCGGGAGGCGCTGTACGGGTCGGCCGGGCCGTGGGAGGCACTGGCGACGTATCTGGCGACCGCGGTGGCCAGCGGGGCCGGGCGGCTGCTTCCGCCGGAGGCGTTCCGGTACGCCGAGGAGCTGGCCCGGGTGCCCGAGCAGCGGCTGCCGCGGGACGGCGCGGAGCCGCTCGGGACCTTCGGGGCCTGGGCGGCGACGGGGTCGGTGGTCGCGGACCCGCAGGGTGCGGACGAGCCCACGCCCGGGCTCGGTGCGGTGCCGACCGCGCTGCTGGGTGCCGTCGGCACCCCCGACGCCGAACCGCGCCGGCTGCTCCAGCTGCTGGCCGCGCTGGTCGCCCGGGCCGCCGCCGCGGGCGAGCTGCGCGGCGGGATCACGGTGTCGGAGATCGTCCTGGTGCTCACCGCCGCCGTGCCGGCCTCGATCGGGCGGGGCGTCAGTGCGAGCGCGGAGGAACCCGCCACGCGGTTGCTGCGCATCCTGCTGGACGGCCTGCGGGCCGGCTGACCCGGGGCCGGCACGGGGGCCGGCGTCAACTGGCGTGGACGCCGCGGCCGGACAGGACGTCGGCGTGCTCCCCGGAAGAGTGGGTCCGAACGACTCTGGCTTCCGCACCACCCGCCGCTATGCCATTCTTTGGCCGTGGTTGGAGCCAATGTCCCAGTGCGCACCCTTCGGAGCACCGCGGTCGGTGGTGCGCCGAAGGTGCTTCCGGCTCGCCATCGTTGGAGCGGGCGATGAGCGCCGAGGAGCGGGACGAGTACGACTACGCCGGGTTCGGCATCGAACCGGGCACCGAGCCGACCGCCGGTCAGGTCCCGGGTCAGGGCGGTGCCCCGTCCCGGGAGTCGCTCTCCGGGCCGTCCTCCACCCCCGGGGTGGCCGGGCGGGTCCCCGCCCAGGCCAACCCCGGGCAGGGCGGGGTCACCCCGGAGGCGTTCGTCGACCGCGCCGGCCCGCGCTCCCTCCCGGAGCCCGACGGCCGGGTCCCGCTCGGCACCGTGCCGCCGCCGGCCGACCCCGTGGACGGCGACCGGCCGCCCTCCGACGCCGAGTTGACCGCCGCGGTGCGGGCCGGCGACGACCGCGCGTACGAGGAGCTGTACCGCCGGCACGCCGACTCGGTGCGCCGGTACGCCCGTTCGTGCTGCCGGGACAGCTTCACCGCCGAGGATCTCGCGGGTGAGGTCTTCGCCCGCACCCTGCAGGCGCTGAAGGCCGGCAAGGGACCGCAGTTCGCGGTCCGCGCCTACCTGCTGACCGCCGTCCGCAACGTCGCCGCGGCCTGGGCGCGCAGCGAGCGGCGTGAGCAACTGGTCGACGACTTCGGCGCGTTCACCCAGTCCGCGACCGCCGCCGCGATCGAGTGCGACCTCGCCGACCCGGGCGCGGACGCCTGGGCGATGGCGCAGGCGGACCAGCGGATGGTGATGCGGGCCTTCGCCGAACTACCCGAGGACGATCGGGTGCTGCTCTGGCACACCGAGGTCGAGCAGGAGTCGCCGAAGACCGTCGCGGTGCTGCTCGGCAAGACCGCCAACGCCACCGCCGTGCAGGCGCACCGCGCGCGCTCGCGGCTGGCGGCCGGGTTCCTGCAGGCCCACGTGGCGGACGACCGGCCGCAGGGCTGCGAGGAGTACGCCAACCGGCTGGGCCGGTACGCCCGGGGGGCGCTGCGCAAGCGGGCCTCCGCCGAGGTCGGCCAGCACCTGCGGGAGTGCGACCGGTGCACGGCCGCCTATCTGGAGCTGGTCGACATCAACCACGGCCTGCGGGTGGTGCTGCCTGGTGGCGTGCTGCTCTGGGTCGGCGGTGGGGCGTTCTCGGCGGCCGCGCTCGGCGCGGGTGCGCTGGCGGGCGGTGCGGCGGCCGGGGGCGCGGCGGCGGGGTCCGCGGGCGGGTCAGCGGCAGCGGGTGCCGGCGGCGCGGGGGCGGCCGGCGGCGCCGGGGCGGCCGGCGGCGAGGGGATCGGTACCGCGGCCAAGGCGGGCATCGCGGCCGCCGTGGCGGTGGCCGCCGTGGCCGCCGTCGCCTACGCGCTGACCGGTGGCTCGCGGCCGGCGCCGCCCGCTGCCGAGCCCGCGCCGACCAGCAGCGCCCCGGCCGCCCCGGCGCCGCCGCCGTCACCACCCCCCACGGTGACGGCCGCGCCGACGCCCCCTGCGGCACCGACCCCGGCCGCCCCGTCCCCGGCGGCCCCGACCAGGCCCCCGGCGCCGACGCCGTCCCCCGTCCCGATCCCGGCCGCGAGCCGCGCGGTCGTCGCGCCCGCCCCACCGCCACCACCGGTGCCGATCCCGCCGGCGGTGCCGACGCCCGTGCGCCCGGTGGTCCCGACGCCGGCGCCGGCCCCCGTGGCGACTCCGCCGACCGTGCCGACCAGCCCTCCGGCGCTGCCGCCGACCAGCTACTGGATGGACGAGCTGCCGTTCGGCCGGGGCGGCGACCGGGCGCCGCAGTCCGGCCCGGTGATCGACCGTCGGGGCAGCGACTGGCTCTGGCAGCGCCAGGGCCTGCGGATGTCCGGTGAGTTCTATCCGCGCGGCATCACCGTGCACGCCCCCTCGACGGTGACCGTCGAACTCGACCGGGCCTGCACCGCCTACGACGCGGTGGTCGGGCTGGACGACCTGTCGCTCGCGCCCGGGCGGGTGGTCTTCTCGGTCACCGGCGACGACGGGCAGCGGCTCTGGACGTCCCCCGCACTGCACGCCGGGGACGTGCCGGTGCCGGTGCACGTGCCGCTGGCCGGCCAGCACTCGATCCGGCTGGTGGTCGATCCGACCGACGGCTGGTGGTCGGCCGGGAACCTGGCCGACTGGGCCAGCGCCCGGGTCACCTGCTGATCGCGCGTCAGGCGCCCGGCACCGCACAGGTGCCGTCCGCGCAGGCCTCGGCGCCGTCCGCCACCGGGACGGTGGCACCGGTCTCGACCGCCACCTGCTCCAGCACCCGCAGGAAGGTCTCGGTCTCCTGCCCGCCCTGGACCGCCCAGCGGCCCTCGAAGACGAAGGTCGGCACGGCGCTGACACCCAGCGCGCGGGCCTCGGCGAGCTGGGCGCGGACCTCCGCCGCGCCCTCCTCGCCGGCCAGGTAGTCGGTCACCCGTTGCCGGTCGAGGCCGGCCGCCACCGCGACCTCGGTGAGCGCGGCCCGGTCGCCGACGTCCACACCGTCGCTGAAGTGCGCCTTGAGCAGCGCCTCCTTGAGCACGCCCTGGACGGCCGGGCCGTACTCGCTCTCCGCCAGGTGCAGCAGCCGGTGGCCGAGGAAGGTGTTGGCGTGCAGCGCGGCGTCGAAGTCGTAGGCGATGCCCTCGGCGCGGCCCAGCTCGGCCACCCGGGCGTCCATCGCCACCGACTGCGGGCCGTACCGCTCGGCCAGCCAGGCGCGGTGCGGGCTGGCCGTCGCCGGCGCGTCCGGGACCAGCTGGTACGGCCGGTAGACCACCTCGACGTCGGCCCGGCCCGCGAAGCGTTCGAGCGCCTGGTCGAAGCGGCGCTTGCCGATGTAGCACCACGGGCAGGCGATGTCCGAGTAGATCTCGACCTTCATGGGGCGGGGGCTCCTGTCAACAGAGGGGGCGGCAACTGGACCGGACGGGTGAACCGAAATGTCCGGGTTGCTATTCCCCTGTCGGGTGGCTCAGCGGCGGGCCGGGGCCGGGACCACCAGCACCGGGCAGGCCGCGTGGTGCACCGCGGCCGTGCTCACCGAACCGAGCAGCAGCCGGCTGAAGCCGCCGTTGCCGCGGGCCCCGACCACCAGGGTGTGCTGGCCGGCGCTGCAGGCGAGCAGCTCCTGGATCACCTGCCCGAGCACCACCTGCAGCGACAGCCGGCCCTCGAACGGCCGGTCGCGGGCCCGCTCGACGGTGGCCACCGCGCGGCGCAGCCCGTCCGCCGTGCTCGCGGTGAGCCGCTCGGTGCTCTCCTGCACGAGTTCGGTCATGCCGGGCGGGTAACCGCCGGGGGACGGGTCGACCACGGCGAGCACGTGGAGCGGGAGGCCGAACAGCTCGGCCTCGGTCATCGCCCGGTCCAGCGCCCAGAGCGAACCGTCCGAGCCGTCGCAGGCCGCCAGGATGCCGGGGGGCTGCGGCGGGCCGGGCGGGAGGGTGGAGAACGTCACGGGGGCGGGCCGGTCGGCGGTGGCCGGATCGCTGGACGGGTCGCTGCTGGTCACACCGTCATGATCCGGGTGCCCGTGGTCGTCGTCCGGCAACGCCACAGCGGCGGGGCTCAGTGGAACCGGGCCCCGGCGACCGCGCGCCGCTGCGGGAGCGGCAGACCGGTCCAGCACGAACCGTGCCGGCGGGCCTGCCAGCGGCGCAGCCACAGCTCGGTGGCGATCAGGTCGGTCAGGCCGTCCAGGGCTCCCGGTGGGAGGGTGGCGTGCTGGTCGGTGGCCCGCCCGAGGGCGCGCCGGACGGCCGGCAGGTCGATCAGCCCGGCCTCGGCGAGCAGCGGCTCGCGGAACAGCTCGGCCAGCGGATCGGCCACTTGGCGCAGCCCCTCGCGGGCGGCGTCGGCCCGGTTCGGACGCGGCGCACGCCCCCAGTCGGCGGGCAGGTCGGCCCGGCCCGCGCCGGCCAGCACCGCCCGCAGCAGCGCCGGCCGGGCGCCCGGTTGCAGCCGGACGTCGAGCGGGAGCAGCCGGGCGGCCCGGACCACCCGGTTGTCCAGGAACGGCGCGTGCAGTCGCTGCCCGTGCTGCTCGGCGGCCTGCACCAGGACGCGGTAGCCGGCGGCGTGGTGGTGCAGCGCCAGCCGGGCCCGCCGGGCGCCGGGCATCTCGGCCGGTGCCGGCCCGCGGCCGGCCAGCCGGAGCCGCAGCGCGACCGCGGAGAGCGCGTCGTCGGAGAGCCAGCGGGCGGCCGGCCCGGGCACACACCAGACCAGGTCGGCGGCCGAGTGCGCCCCTGCGGTGAATTGCGCGCCGGAGCGTGCGCTGATCCGCGCGCCGCCGAGCACACCGGCGCGGGCCCGCGCCCCGTCCGGACCGCGACGCGCGGTGAGCTGGACCGCCGCGTCGTCCAGCGCCTCGGCGTACGGCCGGCGGGCCAGCCGGCGGGCCGCCCGCAGCACGGTGACCGGGGTGCGGACCGCCCCGGTGAGCGTCCCGGCCAGCGCCCGGTCGGCGCCCGCCAGCGCGGCGACCGGCGGCAGCAGCTCGCGCGGCCGGCCGTCCCGGACCAGGTCGGCCAGCCGGGCCGGGTGCCCGTCCAGGACCTGCCGGGCGCCGTAGCCGGTCAGGTGGTCGCTGCCACCCGCGCGCAGCCGGGCACCGATCGCGGCGGCGCTGGTCAGCGCCCGGCCGGGCTCGTCGGGGAGCGGGCCGGCCAGCGGGTCGTCGGCCAGGTCCGCGAACGGCAGGGTCTCCGGGGTGGCGGCCAGTACGGTGTGCCGCAGCCGCGCGGCGTCGGGCGCCGCCGGGGCGGTCGGCGGCGACTCCCGCAGGGTGACGGCGGTGAGCAGCTCGGGCTCGGCGGGCCCGACCGGCTCGCGGTGCGCGGGCCTGGCCCAGGAGCCCCGGGTCGCGCCACTGCGCGGGGCCGCGGCCACCGGCTCCGTGCCGACCGGCTCCGTGCCGACCGGGCCGCGCCCGATCGGCACCGCGGCGGCCAGCAGCGCCACCGTGGTCGAGGCCGTCCCGTACGAGAGGTCGGCGCCGATCCGCGGCCGGTCGGGGCCCGGGCCCGGGCCGGCCGGCGAGCTGCGCACCCGGGACCGGACCGCCTCCAGCAGGCTGCGGGTCAGCTCCCGGACGGCCGGCGCCTCCCCACCCGGGCCCGACCCGCTGCCCGCCGCACCCTCGTCGTCGTACGAGGTCAGCTGCGCCCGGCCGGCGCGCACCGCCAGCGTGTGGCCGGGCGGGACCCGCTGCACGCCGACGTACGGGGTGCCGGTGCCGAGTGCCTCGGGCGACTCCGGGCAGGCCAGCCGGGCGGCCAGGTGGCCGGTGTCCACCGCGGCGCCGATCAGGTCGGCCAGCGGCAGGCCGGCCGTGGCGTAGGCGGTGCCGCCGCACCAGGGGGTGTGGAAGACCGGCTGCGCCCCGGCCAGGTCGGTGAGCAGCAGGGTGCTGCGGGTGCCGCTCCGCAGCACCACGGTGTAGCTGCCGGGCCAGCCGGACAGGTGGCGGACCGCGCCACCGCGGGCGGCGGCCAGGCCGGCCACGAGTTCGTCGTCGGTGGCGCCGCAGTGGCCGAGCACGGCGAGCCGGACCACGCTCTCCGGGTCGGCGGAGAGGTCGCTGGTGACCGGGCCGGTGAGCACCTCGGGGGGTCGCCCGGGCCGCAGCACGGCCTGCCGGAGCTCCTCGGGCCGCCAGTCGCCGACCGCCCAGAGCGGGTCGGGGCCCTCCCAGAGCGTGGTGGCGGCCAGCGGGCGGACGGCGGCCAGCGCCTCCAGCGCCTCGTGCAGGGCGGGGTGTGCGGACGGCGTGCGAGAGGTCGGCGGGGCGTGCGGGCCGGATGGGCGCGCCCCCGGCGAGGCCGGGACGGACCGCCGAGGGGGCGGGATCCGGGAGCCGGACACTCCGCCGCTCCAGCCCGTCAGCCACCGCATCGCGCCTCCACCGGGTGTGGACGTCTCGGGGCGCGGCCGGCGACCTTTCGTCAGGTCGGGCCCGCGCCAGGAGACATCGTGCCATCGGTGGCGGGGAACGCGTCCTCGCCCGGGGTCGGGTGATTCCGGGGACAGGGAGGACAAGTCAGGAAATAGCGTCGGGAAATGGTCGGGACACCAGGCGCCGCGCGGACCGGGCCTCCCCCTCCGTGGCCCGGGCCGCGCGGCTGGGAGGCCGACCGCACCCCGGTCGCTCCGCCGCTCCGGCCGGATCGGACCGGCCGATCCGGTCGGCCCCGGTCGGGTGCGGTGCGCCGCGCGTCCGATTCGCGGCGCACCGTACCCGGGCCGAACCGGCCGCCCGACCCCTCGCTGGTGCCTGGACCAGCGCGAACGCCAGGACCGCGGCACCGTCCGGCAAAGGCGTCATGGCCATGGCCACATGGCCGAAAAGCGGCGCAAGCCCGGGAGGGCATCCGCATGCCCTCCCGGACCTCGGCCACCGCCCGCGGGGAACAGAGGCAGCGGCATCCCCCGGCCCGCCGGGTCCTCGACGGCGGGCCGACCCACAGCCCCTAGCGAACTGCTGCGCCGTCGGACGAGCCAGGGGGCACAGGTGGGCGCACGTGGACACGGGACCGGAGCACGGCACTCCTCACCGGCGACGCGCTCCCCCGACCGAAGGACCGGCCGTGCCGTGCCGACGCCACGACGTCCGGGAGCCCGATCGCCACCCCCCGTGCGCCACCCCTCCGGCCACCCCGCCCGGACGGCCCGGAGTGCGCGATCCCGCCAACCGGAATGCCGCCCCTTAACCCTGGGAACCCGGCCGACTACGCTAGGTTCCACCGCATCGGGCGGGGCCTGCCCGCAGAATCGGCCCGCCCCGTGAGCCACCCACGCCGCACAGGCCTTCGGATACACCGCGAGAACACCGCCAGGGGGTGCCGCCGCCGCCATGAGCATCAGCCCACGAGGACCGAACGAACGGCTCGGCGCCCTGCTGACGCAGGCCCAGATCAGCAACGCCGGCCTGGCCCGCCGGGTCAACGACCTGGGCGCCCAGCGCGGCCTGACGCTGCGCTACGACAAGACCTCGGTGGCCCGCTGGGTCGGCAAGGGGATGGTCCCGCAGGGCCCGGTGCCGCACCTGATCGCCACCGCGATCGGCGGCAAGCTGGGCCGGCCGGTCCCGCTGGAGGAGATCGGGCTCGGCGACACCGACCCCACCCCGGAGCTGGGGCTGGCCTTCCCCCGCGAGGTCGCGAACGCCGTCCGCTCGGCGACCGACCTGTGGCGGGTCGACCTGGAGCTGCGTCGCGGGCCGGGCGGCGGACGGTGGAGCGACAGCCTGGCCGGGACGTTCTCGGTGGCGGCGTACGCGACGCCGGTGGCCCGCTGGCTGATCACCCCGGCGGACGGCTCGGTGGCCCGCGGCGAGCGGCCCGCGAACGAGGCCGGCGCCCGCCCACCGGCGGCCCCGCCGAGCGCCGCGTCCGCCCCTGCCACCGCCGCCGGCCAGGCCACCCCCGCCCTCCCCGCCGCCCGGTCCGGCACCGAGCGCCCCTCCTACCGGGTCGGGCAGTCGGACGCCGCCAAACTGCGCGAGGCCGCCCAGGAGGCCCGCCACTGGGACTCCAAGTACGGCGGCGGTGACTGGCGTTCGTCGATGGTCCCGGAGTGCCTGCGGGTGGAGGCGGCGCCGCTGCTGCTCGCCTCCTACAGCGACGCGGTGGGCCGGGCGCTGTTCGGCGCGACCGCCGAACTGACCAGACTGGCCGGCTGGATGGCGTTCGACACCGGCCAGCACGAGGCGGCCCAGCGCTACTACATCCAGGCGCTGCGGCTGGCCCGGGCCGCCGCCGACCTGCCGCTCGGCGGCTACGTGCTGGCCTCGATGAGCCTGCAGGCCTGCTACCGCGGCTTCGCCGAGGAGGCGGTCGACCTGGCCCAGGCGGCCCTGGAGCGCAACCGCGGCCTGGCCACCGCCCGGACCATGAGCTTCTTCCACCTGGTGGAGGCCCGCGCGCAGGCCCGCGCGGGCAACGCGCCGGCGTGTTCGGCGGCGCTCGCCGCCGCTGAGGGCGCGCTGGAACGATCACGCGCCGGGGATCCCGATCCGGCCTGGATCGACTTCTACGCCTACGACCGGCTGGCCGCCGACGCCGCCGAGTGCTTCCGCGACCTCGGCGTGCCCGCCAAGGTGCGCCAGTTCACCCGGGAGGCGCTGGCCCGCCCGACCGAGGGCTTCGTCCGCTCGCACGGGCTGCGTCTGGTGGTCTCCGCGATGGCCGAGGCGGAGGCCGGCAACCTGGACGCCGCCGTGGAGGCCGGCGAGCGCGCCGTGGAGGTGGCCGGACGGATCTCCTCGCAGCGCAGCCGGGAGTACGTGCTGGAGATGATCCGCCGCCTGGAGCCCTACCAGGGGGAGCGCCGGGTCAGGGAGTTGACCGAGCGCGCCCGGCTGGTGCTGGCCGCCCCGGCCTGATCCGGACGGCGACCGGCCGAGGAGAGGACCACGGTGGCGTACGACTACGACGTCCTGGTGGTGGGCGGCGGCATCGTCGGCCTCGCCACCGCCTACGCGCTGACCGGGGAGCGGCCCGGCCTGCGGATCGGCGTGCTGGAGAAGGAGGCCGCCCCGGCCCGCCACCAGACCGGCCGCAACAGCGGGGTGATCCACAGCGGGGTCTACTACCGCCCCGGCTCGCTGAAGGCCCGCTACACCACCGAGGGCGCCGCCGCGCTGGTGGAGTTCTGCCGCGCGCAGCAGTTGCCGCACCGGGTGACCGGCAAGCTGATCGTCGCCACCCGCCCCGACGAGCTGCCCCGGCTGGCCGCGCTGGCCGGGCGCGGACGGGCCAACGGCATCCCGGTCGAGGAGTTGACGCCGGCCGGGATCCGTGTCCACGAGCCCGAAGTGGCCGGCCTGGCCGGGCTGCGGGTGGCCACCACCGGGATCTGCGACTTCGCCGAAGTCGCCCGCCGCTATGCCAAGTTGGCTCAGGCGCGGGGTGCCGAGCTACGGACCGGGAGCGAGCTGCGGGCGATCGTCCGCCGCCCGGACGGCGTGACCGTGCGGACCGGCACCGACGAGCTGCGCTGTGCGGTGCTGGTCAACTGCGCGGGCCTGCAGAGCGACCGGGTGGCCCGGCTGGCCGGCGACGACCCGGGCGCGCGGATCGTCCCGTTCCGCGGCGAGTACTACGAACTCGCGCCCGACCGGCGGGACCTGGTCAGGGGACTGGTCTACCCGGTACCGGACCCGGCGTTCCCGTTCCTCGGCGTGCATCTGACCCGCGGCGTCCACGGGGACGTCCACGTCGGCCCCAACGCGGTGCCCGCGCTGGCCCGCGAGGGCTATGACTGGCGGACCGTCCGGCTCGGCGACCTGGCCGACACCCTGCGCTTCCCCGGCAGTTGGCGGCTCGCCCGGCGGCACTGGCGCTACGGCTGCGGGGAGTTGCACCGCTCGCTCTCCAAGCGGGCCTTCACCGCGGCGGTCCGCCGGCTGCTGCCGGCCGTCCGGCCCGAGGACCTGGTCCGCGCCGGGGCCGGCGTGCGGGCCCAGGCGGTGGCCCGGGACGGCTCGCTGCTGGACGACTTCGCCTTCGCCGGCTTCGACCCGGCCGACCCCACCTCGCCGCGCCGCCTGGTGCACGTGCTCAACGCCCCCTCCCCCGCCGCGACCGCCTCGCTGCCGATCGGACGGGAGGTCGCCCGGCGGGCACTGGCCGCGCTGGCCGCCGGCGGCTGACACCCCTGGGATCCGCTCGACCGGCCCCGTAAACTCGACGGCATTGTGACTTCGACTGCCTCCACCCCCCAGCTCCCCGCCCAGGGCGGCCGCCCGACCTCCCGTCCCGCGCACTCCCCGTCCGCCCGGCTGTCCGCCGCCCCGGCGGGCTACCCGGCGCCGATGTACCCGCACCGGGCCACCGAGGAACAGCACAGCGAGCGGCGGATCCGCAGCTTCCAGCCGCGCCGCGGCCGAATGACCCCGGCCCAGGCCGGCGCGCTGGACCGCGGCTGGGAGCGCTGGGGCCTGGCGATCGACGGCACCCCGCTCTCGCTGCCCGAGCTGTTCGGCGGCCTCCCGGTCACCCTGGAGATCGGCTTCGGGATGGGCGAGACCACCGCCGCGATGGCCGCCGCCGACCCGGCCATGGGCATCCTGGCCGTGGACGTGCACACCCCCGGGCACGGCAACCTGCTCAGCCTGCTGGAGAAGAACGGCGCGCAGAACGTCCGGCTGGCCGCCGGCGACGCGGTGATCCTGCTGCGCGACATGCTGCCCGACTCCTGCCTGGCCGGCCTGCGGGTCTACTTCGCCGACCCGTGGCCCAAGCCGAAGCACCACAAGCGCCGGCTGGTCCAGCCGTCCTTCCTCGACCTGGTGCTGCCCCGGCTCGCCCCGGGCGCCCTGGTGCACTGCGCGACCGACTGGGAGCCGTACGCCGAGCAGATGCTCGACGTGCTCTCGGCCCGGCCCGAGCTGGTCAACCTGCACCCCGAGGGCGACGGCAGCGACTGGCCGGAGGAGCGCGCCGACGGCGGCGTCCCCGGCTACGCCCCGCGCCCGGACTGGCGCCCGGTGACCAAGTTCGAGCGCGCCGGTCTGGCCAAGGGCCACGTCGTCCACGACCTGCTGTTCCGCAGGCGCTGACCGGCTGCCCTCACGTCCGGTGAACGGAGTGGCACTGAATGTGTCACTCCGCTCCCGCCGGACGCCGCCGTCCCCTACGCTTCCCGGGTGAGCAGTCCGTCCCTCGACGGACCCGCCGCACCCGGACGGCCGGGGGCGGAGCGGGCCACCGACCGTCTGCGCCGGTTACCGGCCGGACCGGCCGCCACCACGCTGCTGCTGGCGGCCTGCGGGGTGGCGATCCTGCACCTGGTGCAGCGGCAGACCGGCACCACGGGCCTGCTGGTCGGCCTCGGCCTGGCGCTGCTCCCGCTGCCGTTCGTGCTCGGCGCGCTGGCCTGGCTCAACCAGAGCGCCCGGGTGCCCACCGCCCGGCTGGCCCTCTGCCTGGCCTGGGGTTCCTGCGCGGCCACCACGGTGGCGCTGCTCGCCAACGGCTGGGCCAGCAGCTACCTGACCTCGCTGCAGGGCAGCGCCCGGGGTGCGACGCTCGGCTCCGACCTCGCCACCCCGCTGATCGAGGAGAGCGCCAAGGGCGCCGTCCTGCTGCTCACCGTGCTGCCGCTGCGCCGTCACCGGACCCGCCGGGGCACCGGCCCGACCCCGCCGGCCCGCGCCCGGCTGCGCCGCCGCGCGGTCGCCGTCGGGCTGGTCCTCAGCGGCTGCACCGCCTGCGGCTTCGCCTTCACCGAGAACGTGCTCTACCTGGGCCGCGCCTTCACCGACGACCAGCAGCAGCGCCTCGACTCGATCGGCCTCGGCCTGAGCCCCAGCCTGCGCGACTACGACGACACCGTGCACACCTTCGTGCTGCGCGCCCTGCTCTCGCCGTTCGCGCACCCGCTCTTCTCCGCGCTCACCGGCCTCGGCCTGGCCGTCGCGCTGACCACCGCGCGCCGCCGGCTGGCCCGCCTCGCCGCCCCGGCCGGGCTGCTGGCGGCGACCGCCCTGCACGGCGTCTGGAACGCCGCGGCCGGCCTGGGCACCCACGACTTCCTGCTGGTCTACCTGCTGCTCATGGTCCCCTGCTTCGCCGCCCTGACCGCCCTGGCCTGCTGGGCCGCGGCCTGCCCCGGCCGGCCCGGGCGGAGTGCTCCGGAAACCCGATTTCCCTTCGGCGCGACCATCCCGTAAGGTTGGGTTCACCGACGCGGGGTGGAGCAGCTCGGTAGCTCGCTGGGCTCATAACCCAGAGGTCGCAGGTTCAAATCCTGTCCCCGCTACTACGTGGCACCGAAGGGCCCGGCAGATTCGTCTGCCGGGCCCTTCGGCCGTTCCCGAATAAATCCGTTGCCTCCGGCCGGAGCCTCTGCCTATCGTGGCGACACACTGAAAGGAGGTGATCCTGAGTTGAGTACCACCAGGATGCGTGAGGTGGCTGCTCGCTAGAGCCGCCCCTGCCACTGACCCGGCAAGGGTCGGCGGGCGAAAATCCCAGCAGTCACCCGGCCCGTGGGCTCGCCGGTACATCCCCGGCGCCGCGGCGGTTCGCCGCCGCGGAGACAGCCCACGGGCCGTCTGCGTACCCGGGGGTCGGTACGCCAGCAGGCCGGCCACCGGCCGATCAGCTCACCGGCCCGGCCAGGCCCGTCTCGCGGTCGAGGAGGACCGGCCGGCCCCGGCCGCCACCGCGCCCACCGCCGGCCGGCCCGACCCACTGCGCCGGCCCCCGGTCCGCCGGGGTGGCGGTCGGCGGCGCGCCGGGCGGGCTCGCCCTCGCGACGGCCGGTGCCGCGAGCGTCCCACCGCTCGGCAGTGTCATCGCGCTGCTCAGCCTGCTCGGCGTGCGCCGAGTCACGCGATCACGAACGGTGTTGGGTGCTCATTCCAGCAGCAGCGCACGCAACGCGGACACTTCGCCGTCGGTCAGTCCGTGGTCACCCAAGTACGCCTGCGCGCTGCCGTGTTGAGACCGCACCCGGGCCAGCAGGTCGGTGATCAACTCGACCCGGACCGGGTACGACAGCCGGATCACCCCGTGCGCGTCCTCGTACTCCACCGGTCCGTCCAGCAGGCCCAGGCCCTCGTTGGAGAGCAGGTAGTCGGCGGTGATCTCCTCGTCCGACACCCCCAGCAGGGCCAGCAACAGCGCCGACAGGATGCCGGTGCGGTCGCGGCCCACCGCGCAGTGCACCAGCGCGGGCAGCGCCGCCGGCTCGAGCAGCCGGCGCAGCGCGGCGACCAGGACCGGCCCTGCGGTGTCGATGATCAGCGGATAGATCTCGGTGAGCGGGAGGTCGCCGCGGTCCACGCCGTCCTGCGGCAGCAGCGGGAAGTGCGCGAGGGTGACGGACAGGTCGTGGGTGCGGTCGGGGAAGCGCTCCAGCTCGATCGGGTCGCGCAGGTCGAGGACCGTCCGGACACCCAGCTTGGCCAGCTCACGGGCGCCCTCCGCGGTCAACTCGGCCAGCCAGCCGGAACGGTAGAGCAGCCCGGACCGGAGGCGGCCCGGACCGCCGAGGTCGCGGGCGTTCCTCAGACCGGGTATCGCCAGCAGCCGAGGAGGGCGGGTGTCCGTCAGGAGCTGGTCCAGGAGTTCGTCCATGGGGCAGCACGGTAGCGAGCCGGCCGGGACAGGGCGAGCACGTATCGCCGGCCGGCGCGACACCCGCAGCTCGCCGGCGACCCGGTGGCGGCCGAGCGCGAAGCGCAGCCCGTCCAGGTGCGGGCAGCGCCGGCTGAACCCGTCGTGCAACGGGTGGACCAGCACCTCGCCGTCGGGCGCGGTGACCCGGACCAGCTCCAGCAGCGCGGCCAACTGGGCTTCTGGCCCGAAGCGTTCGGGGTAGGCGAAACGTACGGGCCCCGGCCACCAGTCCGGCGGCGCCGCCCGGGCAGTCCAGCACCCGGCCGGGCAGCGCCCGCAGCGCGGCTCGGCTGAGGCCGAAGAGCTCGCAGTACTCGTCGAGCGGGCGCGAGGTGATCAGCATGAGCGCATCGCAGCACGCCACCGCCCGCCCCGCACGGCGGACCGCGCGCCCGGCGCAACCGGCCGCCCTAGTGCTGCTCCGCGTTAATTCGTGGAGGGGTGTTGATCAAGTGGCCGGGCCGCCGAGGTAGAGGCCGCAGGCACAGTCGAAGCAGTCCTCG